>CAZCVB010000020.1:0-16514 GCA_964501805.1 uncultured Desulfobacteraceae bacterium
TGTGGGGATCCCAGTGCAGCCGGAGAACGGCGGAATTGGCCTTCATCTCCACCAGTTCCAGGCGTTTGTTCCGGTTCCACCGGTCATTGATCTTCTGGACGTTGCGGAGACCCTTATTGATGGACCAGAACACCTTGACGATAATGCGCTGGGCGTATCCGAGGTTGAGGTTCCTGGCCGCATACCCGGCCATCTTGAAAGGCGCCATATCATCATCGAGGATCCGGCAGGCCCTTTCATACAGCCGTGAGACCACCTCGCAGGAGATCCAGTTATTGGGGTCCCGAAGAAAGGCGACGGGATCGGGAAGGGCGTCGATTTCAGGATCCAGGTCCCCGAAAAGCCCCGAGCAGTCCCCGTCGTTGAAGGCCTTCACGTAATCAATGATGGCCCTCGAATTGATGCAGCTGGTTTCTTTCTCCATGGATCAGGAGGATGCCGAGACGTGACGCCCCGGATCGGTCCCCTCCGGCATATCGGTCAAAATTTCAGGTTCCGCTTGCTTCGCTCGTGCGTGGTCTCTTCATCATACCTGGCGGTGAGGCGGGGCGCCGTGGCCCTGAACCGCGAAAGGCTGTCCGCCGCCACGCGCAGGACGTCCCTCCCCCTGTCCATGAAACATGAATCCGGGAGCAGGTCATCCCCGAAGGCCGCCGCCGGGATCCGGAAAAACGGCATGATCTCCCTCAGGGTGGACTGGAGCACGGGGGTGTAATTGGAAAGCCGGAATATCCTGGCGGCGTAATCGAGGGTGGTCTCGAAATCCAGCCGCGCCGACGGACGGCGCACCACATTCTGGCCGAAGACGCCGTCGTCGTCGAACACGACGTCCGGAAGAGACCGGGCCAGGTCGTACAGCTTGGTCCCGGGGTAGACATGGCATTCCCCGATCTTGAAGACATGCCCGCCGGCTCCCGCCTTTGCCGACAGTTTCTCGGCAAAGGCGGGGCTCTCCGCCAGATCGTCCTCCGTGTCGCCGGGGTAACCGGCGATCATGAAGACCATCACCGGGATTTCATTCCTGGCGGCCGCGTTCGACAGGTACCGCCGGTAATGGTCCCGGTCCCGGACCTTGTTCATGCGCCGCAGGGTCCGGTAGCTCGCCGATTCGAGCCCCATGGCGAACATGCCGCAGGTCTCCCGGATGCCCGGGAGGGTGGCCTTGACAAAGCTTCCGATCTCCATCAGCGGCAGGGGATAGGCCGGCACGAACATATCGATATTCCGGGATATGGGCTCAAGCAACAGGATCACGAGGGCTCCTCTTCAGCGGGATGGGTTCATGGCGGAGAGAAAGGGGCGCATCCCTCCTCGCGTCCCTGTCAGGCCGCTTTTTGCAGGGCGGCGCCCATGACCGGAACGGCCGCGGCGTGCCTGATCCCGATGACGGTCCCCGTCAGCGGCGGAATATCGAAATATTTTTTCCATTCGTACCACTGCTCCGGATGCCGGTAAATCTTCATCTCCAGGAACTTCAGCACCGTTTCGCCCACCGACGGAGACGCATCCACGTCCAGTTGTCTCAGCATCTGTTTTTCATTATACATGAACAGCCGGTATCGGGTCAAACTGTAGCGGTGGATGACGCCGAAAACAACCCGGGCCCCGGACCGCCGCTGCAGGATATTGAGGGTCCGGTCCATGCCGGTCACCCGGCCCAGGAAAGAAACCCCCTGTCGCCTCGAAGGACGCCATTCTTCTATTTCATCGCATTCGGTCACAAGAATCCGCCCCTCTTTCAGCTCCCTGATGCCGCGGCCCATGACGTTTTCCGTGCGTCCTGCGTCGATGAGCCGGATACCGTATTTCCGGGCCTGCTCGAAGACCTGGTCCCGCAGCCGGACCGTCTTGAACTTGGCGATCATGGTCACGGGAAGGCGGTGAACCGCCAGGAGCGTGGGGATATATTCGATGGCCCCGTAATGCCCGGTCACGAGGATGACGCCCTCCCCCGATGCGAGTGCGTCTCTTAAGACCTCCAGGTCGTCGCTGCGGACGGCGTCATACAGGAAACGGGTGGCCCGGCCGACGGACTCGAACGCGATGAACAGCTTCTCGTAATAATGGGACAATATGCCGGAAAAAATTCCTTTAACGATCCGCCGGATACGGGGGTCGCCCTCTCCCCGCCCCAGGACCTCGGCCACGGCCGCCTCGATGCGATGCCGGTCTCCCCGGCCGGCCCACAACAGATGGAGCCGCCCCAGGGAAAAGATCAGCCGCCTCGCCAGGCCCCACCCGAGGGTTCGGTAAAGAAAGATGTTGAACCGCCATTGCAGAAAAACACTCAGGCTCATTTTCACCCCTCCCTGTGTCTATCCGGAGTTCCCGCGTCCGCTCGATTGACTGGCCCGCGGTTTTGTGCTCATATAGCGGGCAGACCCGATGCCGGTTGAGCAGGCTGTCCCTCCTCCTGTTTGCAGGGATTGCAAATCCCAAGCCATGCGAAGACTGATCCGGCAACCCCTTTTCCGGAGATGCCTGTCATGAAAAAGGAAAAAAGGGCCGCCATCCTCGTGGTGGACGATGAACACGGGGTCCGGCAGGCATTCAACCTGGTCCTGAAAGACGACTATCACGTGCTCCTTGCCGGATCCGGGGAGGAAGCGCTTCACCTCTTTTCAAGGAACAGCCTGGACCTGATCCTCCTGGACATCCGCCTTCCCGATATTGACGGCATCGACCTCCTGCGCCGGTTCAAGGAGACCGACCCCGGAACAGAGGTCATCATGGTCACTGCCGTCAAGGAGGTGCAGACGGCGGTGACGGCCATCAAATCGGGGGCGTACGAGTACATCATCAAACCGTTCGACGTGGACGAGGTCCTGACGGTCATCAGCCGCGCCCTGGAAAAACGGCGGCTCGTCAAGGAAGTGACCTACCTGAGAAGGGAGCTGGAACGGTACCACCCGTTTGAGAAGATGGTGGGAAAGGATATCCGGATGACCCGGGTGTTCGACCTGATCGCCACCATCGCGCCCAGCGACGCCGCCGTCCTCATCCAGGGCGAAAGCGGCACGGGGAAGGAACTGGTGGCCAGGGCCATCCATAACCTGGGGCCCAGGAAGAAGGAGCCGTTCGTGGTGGTCAGTTGCGCCGCCATCCCTCCCACCATGATGGAGAGCGAGCTTTTCGGGCACAACAGGGGGGCCTTTACCGGGGCCATCCACACCAATCTCGGGAAACTCGAGATGGCCCACAGGGGGACCGTGTTCCTGGACGATATCGATACCATGGATATCGCCATGCAGGCCAAGCTGCTCCGGGCGATCCAGGAAAAGGAGTTCGAACGCCTGGGCGGACACAAGATCATCAAGGTGGACGTGAGGTTCATTGCGGCCTCAAACAAACACCTCCCCCAGCTGATCGCGCAGGGGCGGTTCCGGGAAGACCTCTTCTACCGCCTGAACGTCTTTCCGGTCGGCCTGCCGCCCCTGAGGGAACGGAGAGAGGACATCCCCCTGCTGCTGGACCATTTTCTGGACGTTTACGCCAAAAAAACGGGCCTTCCCAGGAAGACCTTTTCCGGAAACGCCCTGACCGCGCTCAAGCGGTACCACTGGCCGGGGAACGTCCGCGAACTGGAGAACCTGGTGGAACGTCTCTGCACGGTCACGAGATCCCCGGAGATCCGCTTGAACCACATCGCGGCGGCGGGCATCGGCGTCAATCCGAAGCTCCGGGGAATCCCTCTCAAGGAGGCCATCGGGGCCTTTGAAAGGAAATATATCGAGGAGGTCCTGGAGGGCGTGGGGTGGAACAAAACAAAGGCCGCAAAAATTCTCGGGATCCATCGGAACACGCTTTCAGCCAAGCTCGGAGATTAACGTCTTCCCGCCGTGCGCCCAGCGGCCTTCGTTTCCCATTTTATGACGCGATGTTATGGCGGCCGGACATCTGAAAACATAACCCCTTTCAATCATGGGCCTTTCTCAAAAAACTGCACAAAAAAATTGAGGGTGCACCCGTTTTTGTGCATCCTTCACCGCCCCCGGTCCCCCGTGGAGCGAAACAGGACCTCCTTGCGGGCCGGGTCCGGCATGGATTCCGTATCCGGCGTTTCGGTGTTTATTTCCGCCCGGCCCGGGCGATCCCGCGGGAATCTCCCGGAAAAGCCGTTTTCAAGATGGAGGAGACGTTATGGCGACACCGGGGAAAAAGGGACTCCCGGCAATTACCTGGAGAAACATCTCCCCCCCGTACAGGGATTACGCCTATTTCACAAATGCCGCCGCATACCCCTTCCGATACAGGAGAGACGGTTTCGACCGGGTGAACGCCTGGTGGCTCATCGAGGCGGCCACGCTTGTCTACGCGGAGGAGGCGTTTGTCCGGACGGAATTCGGAAAGGCCGGCCTGGAACAGGTCCGTTTTTTTGACGGCGGCAGCACCCGGTGCGTTGTGGCGGGCAACCGGGATTTCGTCATCGTCGCTTTCAGGGGAACCGAGATCCGCCGCAGGGAAGGCCGTCATGATTACCGGAACATCATCGGCGAAATTGTCAGCAACCTGGACATCAAACCGGTGTCGTGGGATATGGGGGGACGGGTCCACAGGGGATTCCGAAACGCCCTGGACGCGGTATGGAAAAAGGAAGGGCTCGGGAAGCACGTCCGGCATCTGGTGGAAAGCGGCCGCCCCGTATGGATCACCGGGCACAGCCTGGGCGCGGCCCTTGCCGTCCTGGCCGCGCACCGCTCAAAAGGCATCCGGGCCGTGTACACCTTCGGATCGCCCCGCATCGGCGATGCCGTTTTTAAAAAGAGTTATCAGGTAACCACCTGCCGCATTGTCAACCACCGGGACATCGTGGCGCGCCTCCCCCCGGCCGGTCCCTACCATCACGTGGGAGAACCCCGGTATATCGACCATCGGGGACGCATTCACCGCCGGCCCGGCCCTTTTCGGAAAAGCGCCGCCGACACCGGAGTCCCGGGACGGCCCGCCCGGATACCGGGCGGCCTGAAAGACCACGTCCCCGTCCTTTACGCGGTCCACCTCTGGAACCGCCTCGTCACCTGAAGACGGCCGGCCCGGCCGCCTTCCAGCCGCTGTTTTGCGGATTCCCTCCCCTGTTTCGGTCCCCGTCTTTTCGCCGGTTTCGGCGGACGGGTCCCTGAAAAGTGCACTGAAAATTGTGCATATGCCCAATTTTCAGTGCACTTTCATCCGGCGCAAAAAACCAGAATCCTATCAGTTCAAGCAGTTATCCCGTGGCATAGAAATTGCTTAATTTCATGCCATTCGACCCGGGAACTGCGCGCAAAACGTCCTTATAAAAATACGTGCGGCGCATACCGGATGCATAAAAGACTTCAGGGTCCGCCGCAATAAACAAACGTGGAACAAAACGCGGGGACCGGCGTTTTTACGAAGCCGTCGAATATAAACGACCCCGCCAAAAGGCGGAGAAGACAACCCTTGTCCGCCTCGGGCGGATCCAGGTTCATATCCCGGCCGGTGCGACACAAAGACAGGCACGGAGACAAGGCGCAAGGGGCGTTTTCCACAGGCGCCACCGGCCGGTGAATCATATTCCATCAAGCAAGGAGGCCCCATGACGATCCCCCTGTCCGTGTTGATTTTAGAGGACTGGCCGGCCGACCTGGAACTCATTCTCCAGGAACTGCGCCGGGCCGGGTATGCCCCCAAATGGCGCTGCGCGGTAACCAAGCATGATTACCTCACCTGTCTCGGGCCGGGATTCGACCTGATTCTCGCGGACGACAACCAGTCCCAGTTCACCATCGGCCGGGCCCTCGAATTGATGAAGGCGAACGGACTGGACATCCCCTTCATCATCATTACGGATCGGATCGACCCCGGGTTGCCGGCCGAATGCCTGCGCATGGGTGTTGCGGACTACTGCCGAAAGGACCGCCTGGAACGCCTCGGCCTTGCCGTGGCCCGGGTCCTGCGCGAAAAGGAACTGGAGCAACGCGGTCTCAAGGCCCGGGAGGACTTCAAAAAGGCGGAATACCGCTTCCGGACCCTTTTTCACCATTCCCTTGATGTCATGATCATCGTGGATGCGGAAAGCGGGCGGATCCTCGCGGCCAACCAGACCATCGGCCGCATCCTGGGATATGAATGCCGCGCCCTGGAAGGGAAGCACTTTTCGGTCCTGTTCCCTCCCGATTCCCGGCAGTCAAAGACGGAATTCCTCGAGACCAGCCGGGTGCACGACGCGGTCTTCGAGTCCCAGACATTTCTCCATTCCAACGGATCGGTTTTTCCCATGGACATGACCACCAGCCTGATCCCGTGGGACGGGTCCAGGGCCATCCTCTTCACCCTTCGCGACGTCTCCGAACACGATCTCACCCAGAGCGCCCGGTGGGAGAGCGAAAGCCGGTTCAAATCCCTCAGCGAGAACGCGTCCGACATCATCTACACCCTGGACACAAAAGGCCGCATCACCTATGTGAACCCGGCGTGGGAAAGGATACTGGGGTACCGGAGGGAATCGGTCATGGGGAGACATTTCGCCGACTTTACGAGAAAACAGGACAGGGACAATTACGCCCGGACCTTCAACCGCGTCAACGGGATAAAGGAAACCGTGAAGGACGCCACGGCCGCCCTTGTCCATAGAAACGGCTCCATCCGTTTCTTCAAGATCAGCTGCGCGCCCAACATCAACGCCTCGGGACAGGTGACCGGAGTGGTGGGGCTCTGCCAGGACATCACGGAGGCCCAGGAACTGGAGGCCCACCTGCAGCAGGCCCACAAGATGGAGGCCATCGGGACGCTGGCCGGAGGCATCACCCATGATTTCAATAACATCCTCGCGGCCATCCTCGGCTATACCGAACAGGCCATCCTGGAGGTTCCGGAGGAAAACAACGCCCACAAGAAACTCCTGGAAGTGCGCAAGGCCGCTTTCCGGGCGAAAGACCTTGTCAAACAGATCCTCACCTTCAGCCGGCAGAGCAAACAGAAATTCGTGCCCGTGGAAATCGCCATCATCGCCAGGGAGGCCCTCAGGATGCTGAGGGCCTCCCTGCCCGCCACGGTGGAAATCCGCCAGGACATCCGGAAGAACAGCGGCACCGTCAACGCGGATCCCACGCAGATCCAGCAGATCCTGATGAACCTCTGCACGAACGCGGCCCACGCCATGCAGAAAAAGGGCGGCGTGCTCGGCGTCAGCGTGGAAAGCGTGACCGTGGAACATTCCAAAAACGAGGACGGGCCCGGAACCGAAACCCGCCTGGATATCCTGCCCGGTTCCTATGTAAAGCTCACCGTGACCGATACGGGAGAGGGGATCCCCCCCGAGATCCGGGACCGGATTTTCGACCCCTATTTCACCACCAAGCAAAAGGGACAGGGAACCGGCCTGGGCCTGTCCGTGGTTCACGGGATCGTCAAAAGTCACGGCGGCACCATTACCGTCCACAGCCGCCCCGGTGAGGGAAGCGCCTTTCACGTCTATCTTCCCCGGCTGGATCACCCGGGCGAATCCGCGGCATCCCGGGACGGGGAGCCCCTTCTCACCGGAACGGAGACCATCCTTTTTGTCGACGATGAACAGGCCTTCGTTGACATGGGGAAGGAGATGCTGGAACACCTGGGTTACCGGGTGGTGACCCGGACCGGAAGCATCGACGCGCTGGAACTCTTCCGAACGGATCCCCGGAGATTCGACCTCGTGATCATCGACATGACCATGCCCAACATGACGGGGGACAACCTGGCCCGGGAAATCATGAGGATCCGTCCCCGTATTCCCGTGGTGCTGTGCACCGGTTTCAGTGAAATGGTCACAGAAGAGAATGTCCGGGACATGGGGATCCGCCGGCTGCTCATGAAGCCCCTGGTCATGCGGGATCTTGCCGGATGCATCCGGGAAATCCTTGACGGCCGCGGGCGGACCGCCCGATCCCCGGAGGAGTGACACGGCGGACCGCCGGGCGGCTGCCCGCAACCAATCCATCCATTCATGACCGCACCTCCATCATCTCCCATAGCGAAAACAAGAAGCTGACCTACGCCGACATTTGTGCTACAGTCCCTTCCGCCGGCGCAGCCGCCGCTCTCCCGTCTTCCATTAACATCCACCGGCCGCCGGCGACAGACGGACCGTTCTTCTCTTCGGTTTCAGGGGGGCGGCGGGCGGCGAAATTCACCACGGGAGGTGACGAGTTGAAAAACGCCACGGACACGGATAACGAATCCCGGAAAAACGCACGCCCGGCGGACGGCATGACCCGGCGCCGCTTCATGGCGGGCACGGGAACCCTCTGTGCCGGCATCGGGGTCATGGGGCTCTCCTCGTGCGGCAGAAAAGGGGCGGTCATCAACCGGAACGCCGCCGGGGACGACGCCGACTTCATCATCATCGGGTCCGGGCACAACTCCCTGGCCTGCGCCATGATGCTCTCCAGGGCGGGCCACAAGGTCCTGATACTGGAAGAGGCGGACACCATCGGCGGAGCCGCCAAGACCCGTGAAATCACCCTGCCCGGTTTCCGTCACGACCTCTATTCAACGAACATCGGGCTGTTCATGGGGTCTCCCCTGTTCGGAGCATTCAGGGACGAACTGCAGGCGCATGGCTTCCGGCCTGTTGTCAGCGACTTTCCCGTATCGAGCCTCTTCCCGGATGAGACCGGCATCGGCATCTACAGGGACGCCGGAAAAACACACGAGAGCCTCAGCCGGTTTTCCCGCAAGGACGCCGATGCCTGGACATCGTTCCAGGCCTACTTCAACCGGTGCGCGCCCCTTTTCCTGCCCCTGTTCCACCGGCCCATGCCCTCGTTTTCCGCATTGAGGCAGGTCTGGCGGATCACCCGGAAGCTGGGCATGAAACAGACCTGGGAACTGGCGCAACTGCTGCTGAAATCTCCCCGCGAGTATGGAGAATACCTGTTCGAACACCCCAAATCGCGGGCACTGCTGGCCCCCTGGGCCATGCACCTGGACTTCGGGCCGGAGGTCTCCGGCGGCGCCACCTTTCCGTTCGTGGAACCCCCGACGTACCAGGCCTTCGGGATGCCGCTATCAAAAGGCGGGGTCGGCAACATGATCCGCAGCATGGCCGCCGTGGTGAAACGACACGGCGGCGTAATCGAGACGGGACGGAAGGTGGAGCGGATCCTCGTGAAAAACGGCCAGGCCGTGGGCGTGCTGGCCGCCGGCGGGCAAAAGATCCATGCCCGGAAATCGGTCATCGCAAACGTCACGCCCCATCAGCTCGTAAACCGGCTTCTCCCTCGCGGCGCCCTCCCTTCCGAATATGTCGGGAGATGCCGCAAATACCGGTTCGGCCCGGGGACCATGATGATTCACCTGGCGCTGGACGGCCCGGCCCAATGGGCCGCGGGAGACGAATTCGGACGGTTCAACTATGTCCACATCGCGCCCTTTGTGGAAGATCTTTCCAGGACCTACGCCGATGCCGTCAACGGGTGCCTTCCCGCCAGCCCCATGCTGGTGGTGGGCCAGCTCTCCGTCACTGATCCCACCCGGGCCCCCCGGGGAAAGCACCTCCTCTGGATCCAGGTACGGATCCTGCCCTCCCGCCCGCGGGCCGACGCCGTGTCCGGAAAAGACGCCATCGCCCCCGGGCCCTGGTCCCGCATAAAGGAGGCATATGCCGACAGGGTCCTGAAAAAACTGGAACAGTACGCGCCCGGCGTAACGGACAAAATCCTCAAGCGGGTGGTCCTGTCCCCGGCGGACCTCGAAAAAGACGATCCCAACCTGGCGGGCGGCGACAGCCTCGCAGGGAGTCACCATCTGGACCAGTTCTATATGTTCCGCCCGATTCCGGGCTGGTCCAGGTACCGGACGCCGGTAAAGGGCCTCTACATGGTCGGCGCCGCCACGTGGCCGGGGGCGGGCCTGCATGCCACTTCCGGCTTTCTCCTGGGAAAAGACCTCCTGGACCTTTACTGACGGGACGGAGATCCCGTCCATTCCACCTGCAGGGTGACGGCGACGGAAATCCTCCGTCACCACCCCCTTCAGGAGATAGGGCCGATCCCTGTCCAGGCGGTCACCCCGGTTTGCGGGAAAGGCACTATTTTTTTGCAACAGGTCCCCATCTATGGTAAATATCCTTTAATGAAGAAAAACAGGTGGGAGGACCATTATACCCGCCGGGCCAGACGGGAAAAATGGCTTGCCAGGTCGGTCTACAAGCTCGAGGAAATGGACCGGAAGTTCAACCTCATCCGGAAGGGCGGCCGGCTGCTGGATCTGGGCTGTTACCCGGGCTCGTGGTCCCAGTACGGCATCCGGAAGGTCGGGCCCGGAGGAGCGGTGACCGGCATCGATCTGACCCCGCCGGATGCGATTCACTTTCCCAATTTCAGGTTCATAAAAGGGGACGTCCTTGCCATGGATCCCGCATGGCTGCGCCGGCAGGTGGGTGCCAGGGACGTGGTGATGAGCGACCTCGCCCCGCAAACCACGGGCGACAGGTGGGCGGATACCGTCCGTTCCATCCGGCTGGCGGAACGGGCGGCGGAGATCGCCCGCGCCGTCCTCGGGCGGGGGGGCCGTTTCGTATGCAAGGTCTTTGAGGGAGAAGACCTGGCCCCTTTCAGGGCGGACCTCGCCGGGCATTTCCGGCGTGTCCGTCTTTTCCGGCCCGGGGCGGTTCGAAAAGGAAGCCGCGAGATCTATCTCGTGGCCCTGGACAGGGTCCAGGCCCCGGGCGGGCGGGAGAAAACGCAGCCCCCGGGGCCGCCTGCGGATAAAAACGACACATGATCCGGCGCGTCCGGAAGGGCCTCCCTTTCCACGGGGCGGGCCCGCCATGACCCAACGAAAAATCGCAAGGAGGTATCAACGATGTCCGGTCATTCAAAGTGGAGTTCCATCAAACACAAAAAGGGGGCCGCTGATGCCAAGAGGGGCAAGATCTTTACCAAGCTCATCAAGGAAATCACGGTCGCCGCGCGCCTGGGCGGGGGAGATCCCGGCGGCAATCCCCGGCTGAGGGCGGCGATCGCCGCCGCCAAGGCCGAAAACATGCCCAAGGAGAATATCGAACGGGGCATCAAGAAGGGCACCGGCGAACTGGAAGGGGTCTCCTACGAGGAATCCAGCTACGAGGGCTACGGGCCGGGCGGCGTGGCCGTTTTGCTGGAATGCCTGACCGACAACAAGAACCGGACCGTGGCGGACGTGAAGCACCAGTTCGAACGCCACGGGGGAAACCTGGGGGAACCGGGATGCGTCTCCTGGATGTTTGAACAGAAAGGGCTGATGGTCTTCGAAAAAGACCAGGTGGACGAGGAACAGCTCATAGAAGTGGTCCTGGAGGCCGGCGCGGAGGATGTCAGGGAAGAGGGGACCCAGTTCGAGGTGCTGACGAACCCGTCGGACTTTGAATCGGTGAGGGAGGCCGTCGAGGCGGCGGGACTCCCCTATACCGTGGCCGAGGTCACCATGATCCCCAAGAACACCGTCAAGGTGGAGGGAAAACAGGCCCAGCAGGTCCTCAGCCTGATGGAGGCCCTTGAGGACAACGACGACGTGAGCCACGTCTACGCCAACTTCGACATATCCGACGACGTGATGGAGGCATTGAGCTGATGCTGGTGCTGGGCGTGGATCCCGGCTCCCATGTGACGGGATACGGCCTGGTGAGCAAGGAAAACAACCGGCTGTCCTGCATCCATTGCGGCCAGATCACCGCGGCCCCGAAGGCCCCTTTTTATAACAGGATCCACCACATCTTCGAGGCGATGGCCGAGATCATGGAGCGTTTCAGGCCCGGGGAAATGGCCATTGAAGACGTCTTTTACGCAAAGAACATCCAGAGTTCGCTGAAGCTGGGACACGCCAGGGGCGCCGTTCTGATCGCCGCCGTCCAGTGCGGGGTGCGGATATTCGAGTATACCCCGCTGGAGATCAAGAAGTCGGTCGTCGGCTACGGCCGGGCGACCAAGGAGCAGGTCCGTTCCATGGTACGGGTCATCCTGCGCATGAAAGAGGTCCCCGGTTACGACACCACGGACGCCCTGGCCACGGCCATCTGTCACCTCAACTGGACCCGGTTCCAATCGCTGTCTCAAACCGGGCGGCCCGGAAAAAAATGATTGCACACCTAAGCGGCATCCTTCTCAGGAAGACCACCCAATCCGTGATCATCGAAATCAACGGGGTCGGGTACGAGGTGGTCGTCCCCCTCTCCACCTTTTACACCCTTCCCGAGGAAGGGGAACGCACGGAACTCCACATCCACACCCACGTGAGGGAAGATACCCTGACCCTGTTCGGTTTTCACCGAGAGCTGGAAAAAAAGATTTTCCTGATGCTGATGTCCGTTTCCGGGATCGGGCCGAAACTGTCGGCCAACATCCTGTCCGGGATCGGGCCGGAAGACCTGCTCACGGCCATGGCCGAGGGAGACGCGGCGCGGCTCCAGGCCATCCCCGGCGTCGGCAGGAAGACCGCCGAGCGGATCGCCCTGGAACTGAAGGACCGCGCCAGGCAGGTTTTCGAGCGGGAGGAACTGCCCCCGCCGCCCGTACGGACCGCGGGAGCCGGGGTCCTCTCGGATGACGCGGTTTCCGCTCTCACCAACCTGGGCTATTCACCCCGGGCCGCCAGGTCGGCCGTTGAAAAGGCCCGCGCCGACGACGGCGAGATGACCCTGGAAGGGCTGATCCGGGCGGCGTTGAAGGCGCTCGCATGACCGCGGGGCCAAACAGATGAACCGTCGAAACGGCATGGCCCGCCCGGCGCGGGCCATGCGCCGGGGCGACACCCGGTAAATCACCCATGGAAGAAAGAATCATAGATCCGGAACCACAGCACGACGAGATTCCCGCGGAGATCAGCCTCCGGCCCCGGACCCTTGACGAATACGTGGGCCAGGAGGAGATGAAACGGAACCTGGGCGTGTTCATCGAGGCGGCCAGGGGCCGCGGCGAGGCCCTGGACCATGTCCTGTTCCACGGGAGCCCGGGGCTGGGAAAGACATCCCTGGCCCACATCATCGCCAACGAACTGGACGTGGAAATCAAGAGCACTTCCGGGCCGGTCATCGAGAAATCCGGGGACCTGGCCGCCATCCTGACCAGCCTGCAGCCCAAGGACGTCCTCTTTATCGACGAAATCCACCGGCTCAATCACGTGGTGGAAGAAATCCTGTACCCGGCCATGGAGGATTTCGAGCTGGACATCATCATCGGGCAGGGACCGTCGGCCAGGACCATGAAGATCCCGCTCCCGCCCTTCACCCTGGTGGGCGCCACGACCCGGGCCGGGCTCCTGACCCCGCCGCTCAGGGACCGGTTCGGGGTGGTCCTGCGGGTCGATTTCTACCGTCCCGAAGACCTCTGCACCATCGTCATGCGCTCGGCCGGGCTCATGGAGATCCCCATCAGGGAATCGGGGGCCTTTGAAATCGCCCGAAGGGCGCGGGGGACGCCGCGGGTGGCCAACCGCCTGCTCCGGAGGGTGCGGGACTTCGCCCAGGTGGATGCGGACGGGATCATCACCAAGGCGGTGGCCGGCCGCGCCCTCGACCTCCTGGAGGTGGACGAGAAAGGCCTGGACAAGATGGACCGCCACATCATGCTGACCATTATCGAGAAATTCGGGGGCGGTCCCATCGGCCTGAACAGCCTCTCCGCCGCGGTCAGCGAGGAAAAGGACACCATCGAAGACGTGTACGAGCCTTTCCTGATCCAGCAGGGCTTTATCAAGCGGACCCCCCAGGGGCGGGTGGCCACGCCCCGGGCCTACCGTCATTTCGGAATCCCCGTCACGGAAGGGACACCCGTTCTCCAGAAACGGCTGTTCTGATCCGGCCGACCCTCATTCCACGTCTCCCGCCGCAAGGCGGCCCGTCAGGCCCGAAATACAGCCGTCTTCCGGCGGATCAGGAGATCCGCCGGAGGGTTCTTCCTTGAATTACCTTTGAGAAAAGGCGTATAGTGAGCAGGGATTTCTGCTCCCGGAGACCGGCCCGTCCGGGAACGCGCGGATCCGCTGTGACTTCCGGGAATCCTCCGCAAGCCCGTTCCTTTCCGGATCCGCAAGGGGAGGACTCAATGATGGAAGAAAAGACGGATACCGAACAGGAACAAACGGCCATCCTTCCCAACAGCCCGGCCGGTCATTACCGCGCGCTGGCCCGCGATGTCCTGGAACGGCTGCGGGTGGGGGTGATGGTCCTGTCCGCAGACTTCCGGGTGGTCTGGATGAACCAGACGGCCGGGCGATACCTGGGGCTCAAGAAGGAAGATGTCCTCGGGAAAGACATGCGGACGCTTGTAAGGGAACACCTCGCGGATGTGTTCGAAGATCCCGGGGGCGTTTCTGAAAGGGTGCTGGCGGCCCTCCGGGGCCATACCTATCTCCAGAACTTTGAATGCCGGGTGGTCCCCGGCGCCCATCGACGGGAGCGATGGCTGACCCTGTGGAGCCAGCCGATCCTGACCGGCCCCTATGCCGGCGGCCGGATCGAACATTTCTACGACATCACCGCCCGGAAAACCGCCCAGGACCGCATCACCCACCTCAACGCGGTCCTGCTCGCCGTCCGGGATGTCAACCAGCTGCTCATCACGGAAAAAGACCCTTCCCGGCTGGTTCAGAAAATGACCGACAGCCTCGTCAGGACCCGGGGGTATTATAACGCCTGGATCGCCCTGTTCGACAGCTCCGGGTGGGCCGTGAGCTCGGCCAAGGCCGGCTTTGGGGAAGACTTCCTTCCCATGGCGGAACAACTGGCCGCCGGCCGCCTTCCCTCCTGTGCCAGGGAGGCCCTCGGAAAAACAGGGGTCCTGGTCGTCGACGACCCCCCCGGAAAATGCCACGACTGCCCCCTGGCCCACCGCCATAAAGACTGCGGGGCGCTGATCTCCCGTCTGGCGCACGGCGAGAAGGTCTACGGGGTGATAGCGGTCTCCGCGCCCCGTCGGTTCATCACCGAGGCCGAAGAACAACGGCTCGTGAAGGATGTGGCGGAAGATATCGCCTTCGCCCTCCACAACATGGAGATGGAAAGAGAACGCACCACCGCCGAGCGTTCCCTGCGCTCCAGTGAGGAAAGATACCGCCGTCTTTTTGAGGAAACGCGGGACGCCATCGCCATCACCACGCGGAAAGGCCGGTTCATCGATGTAAACCAGGCCTTCCTCGACCTGTTCGGATACTCCCGGGAAGACCTCTCCCGGATGACATTCAAGGAATTGTACGCCGATCCCCTCCTCGGTCGCGTCTTCCGCAGGGAGGCGGAAAAAAAGGGCTTCGTCAAGGACTTCGAAGTCGCGCTTATGAGAAAAGACGGGGTAAAGCGCGACTGTCTTCTCACCATGAGCGTGCGGCGCGACGATGCGGGAAAGATAGCCGGATACCAGGGGATCATCCGGGACATCAGCGGGTACCTCGAGCTGGAGGCCCGGCTCCGCCAGGCGCAAAAGATGGAGGCCATCGGGACACTGGCGGGGGGCATCGCCCATGATTTCAACAATATCCTCACCGCCATCATGGGATACGCCGAGCTTGCCGGGATGGAAGCGCCCGATCACGGCCATATGCGGGACGACATCGGAGAGGTCATCAAGGCCTGTTACCGCGCCAGGGACCTGGTATCGCAGATCCTCGCCTTCAGCCGGCAGTCCGAGGAGAAGAAAAGGCCGCTGTATGTCAGCTCAATCGTCAAGGAGGTGCTCAAGCTCCTGAAGGCGTCCCTCCCCGCCACCATTGAAATAAAAAGCCGGATCGACGAGGACGCCGGGCCGGTGATCGCCGAT
This sequence comes from uncultured Desulfobacteraceae bacterium, assembly GCA_964501805.1. Lineage (GTDB taxonomy): Bacteria > Desulfobacterota > DSM-4660 > Desulfatiglandales > Desulfatiglandaceae > CAZCVB01. Next base: position 15,729 of record CAZCVB010000020.1, read on the forward strand.
CCCATCCAGGTTCACCAGGTGCTCATGAACCTGTGCACCAACGCGCGCCATGCCATGCGGGAACAGGGAGGGACGCTGGAGGTTACTCTTTCGGGAACGGAAATAGATCCGAAAAATCCGATCCTTGAACCGGGGATGGCTCCCGGGCCATACGTCAGGTTGACCGTGAGGGACACGGGATGCGGGATGACGCCGGGGATCATCAGCCGGATATTCGATCCCTATTTCACCACCAAGGAACAGGGAGAAGGAACGGGCCTGGGGCTCGCGGTGTCCCTCGGAATCGTCAAAAGCCACGGCGGAACCATCACCGTCCACAGCGAGCAGGGAAAAGGGAGCCTGTTCGAGGTATACCTGCCGCTGGCTCCCCGGACGGAGGAATCTCTCCTGGAAAAGGAAGAACCGCCGGAGGCGGCAACGGTCCCCGGGGGCCGTGAACGGATCCTCTTCGTGGATGACGAAGCCCCGCTGGTGGAAATGGTGGAACGGATCCTCCGGAACATGGGCTACCGGGTGGAGACCCGGACCAGCAGCATCGAGGCGCTGGAACTTTTCCGCGCCCACCCGGAGCGGTTCGACCTGGTCATCACGGACATGACCATGCCGAACATGACCGGCGACCGGCTGGCCCGGGAGATCATGAAAATCCGGCCCGGCATCCCGGTGATCCTCTGCACCGGTTTCAGCGAGCGGATCACGCGGGAACAGGCCCGGCGGATGGGCATCCGCGAATTTCTTTTAAAACCCCTTGTCAGCCGGGACCTGGCAGCGGCGATCCGGAAGGCC
>CAZCVB010000020.1:16614-17751 GCA_964501805.1 uncultured Desulfobacteraceae bacterium
ATGTCAATACGGGGAGACGCGGCCGCGCGCGGCCGCCGCAACCGGAAGAAGACGCCTTCCGGCTCAACGGGCGGGATCCGCCCGGAACCGGGGCGGAAGGTCCTTTTCCACCCGGAGGATGTTCTCTCTCACCACCTTCACGATGCCGCGCATGGAGACATCCGTGGAACCGGCGATATGAGGGGTCGCCAGCACATTGTACCGGAACACCGGGTCGTCCGGGTCCGGCGGTTCATCCCAGAACACGTCCAGCCCGGCCCCGGCGATGCGGCCGGACGCCAGCGCCTCTTCCAGGGCGTCCCGGTCCACCAGCCCGCCCCTTGAAAGATTGATAAGAAACGCCGTCGGTTTCATGAGGGAAAAGGCGCGCCGGTTCATGAGGTGACGGCTGTCGGGCCCGAGAGGGAGGCAGAGGATCACGAAATCGGACCGCCCCAGCAGGACATCCAGGTCTTCCGGCCTTCCGGCCCAGTCGAGACCCAGTTCTTTCCTGGCCCGGCCGGGGTCATTGCGCTTGATGCCGATCAGCCGCACATCAAACGGCCTCAGCCGCCGGATCAGGGCCCGGCCGATGCCCCCGAGGCCCACCAGCCCCACGGTCCGCCCCGAAAGGGCCCTTCCCATGGGCTCTCCCATCTTTTTCCGGGCCAGGCAGCGGGCCATGGCGCGCGCGTCCCTGGCAAGGCCGATCATCAGGTAGATGCCGAGTTCCGCCACGGAATCGGCGTTTCCGGAGATATCGGTGGGCACGTTGGCCACGGGGATGCCCAGGTCGCCGGCCGCCGCGAGATCCACCCCTTCCAGGCCGGCGCCGCACTGCTGCACCAGGCGAAGACGATCGCTCCCTTCCAGGATTTCCCTCGTGACGGGGCACATGGTGGGGATAAGGACGTCGATCCCCCTGAGGCTGTCGATTCCGAAATGCCCCGTGGCCTCGAATTCATGCCGGGGGAGTTCGTTCCGGATCAGGCCGAAAAAGCCGCCGAACGCGGTCTCCGGCGCGGCAAAAAGGATCTTCATCGGCCGGCTCCGTTCAGAAAGGCCCCGATTTTCCGTTCCATGTCCGCCCTCCCGATTCCCCGGTTTACCCGCCACAATGCCTTCCCGGTTCAGGAGCGGAACAACACCCCCTGCCTA
>CAZCVB010000021.1:0-17384 GCA_964501805.1 uncultured Desulfobacteraceae bacterium
CCTTTCCTCCATGAGCCGGCGGATGGTCGCCTCTTCCCACGGGTCCGGCGCATCTTCCACGAACCGGACCCGGAATTCCCGCTGAAAGGCCTCCTCCACGGCCGTCATGACCTGCCGGACATTGACGGGTCTTCCCAGTTCTTCCCGGACCGTGGTCATCCGCTGGCTGAAACAGCTGTATCCCTTGTCCCGGATCTTTATCAGGGGGGTGTTCATGATATCGGTCATCAGCCCGACATCAAAATCCACCAGCAGACTGGTGTGAAACAGGAGCGCCTTTCCCGCCTCGGATGCGGCGGAGAGCCCGGCGATCTTCCGGCCCTTCACCTCCAGGTCGTTTTTGGGCTGGAAACGGGCGTCAATGCCCAATTCCCGGAGGGCGCGAACCAGCACCGAACTCAGGGATTCGAAGATTCCCCCCACGCCTTTCTTGAGCCCCGGGTAGTCCACGTTGATGCCCAGGCCGAGGGCCATCACGTCGGGCCCCATGATGACCGTCCCCCCGCCGGTGCTTCTCCGGTTGTACTCGATCCCCCGGGCCCGGCACCGGTCCAGTTTCAGGGCGGCCTCGATGTCCTGGTATTTCCCCACGATGACCGACGGGGCAAAGCGGTAAAGGTGAAGGATCGGGGGCGAATGGTTTCCGTCCACGGACAGGGGGAGGCTGTCGTCCACGGCCAGGCCTTCGGCCGTGCTCAGGAGTCTGGAGGTGTTTTTGAAAAGACGCCAGGGTAAAGACATCGTCAGGTTCCGGACGCGATCCCGCGCCGGGCGGGACCGCCGCCCTTTTTCATGTGGACAATGGCTGAGACGATGGAGCGGCCTACGCCTTGGCCTTTTCCTCCTCGGCGTGCCGGATCTCTTCTTCAATAAAGGCCGCCAGCGATTCTCCCTGCATCAGGTTTCCAAGTTCCGACTCGAGGTCGTCGCCGGCCTCGATGACGAGGATCCAGCCCTCACCGTACGGATCGCGGTTGATGAGGCTGGTGTCTTCCTCGAGCTCTTCATTGATCTCGACGATTTCCCCGGAGACCGGGGCCACCAGTTTGCCGATCCATTTCCGGGACTGGATCTTCCCGCAGATCTCTCCCTGCTCCACTTCGTCTTCTTCTTCGGGAAGGTCGACGAACACGATATCGCCGGATTCCTTCTGGAAGAAATCATTCATCCCCACGGTGACCTTTGTGCCCTCCACCCGCGCCCAGCTGTGCTCCTTGTGGTAGTAAAGCTCGTCCGGCATGTTGTATCCCTTGATATCCGCCATTTCATCACCCTCCTTTTCTCGTTGGTGGCCGTTTCCGGATGACCCTACTTGAACCTTTCCTTTACCGCCCTTGCATGGATGGGCAGACCTTCCGCCTCCGCCAGGGTCACCACCACGTCTTTCAACCCGGCAAGGCCCTCCCGGCTGAGGTACTGGAATGTGGGTTTTTTGATGAAATCATCCACGGACAGGCCGGAAAACATGCGCGCGCACTGGCCCGTGGGAAGAACGTGATTGGTCCCGGAGGCGTAATCTCCCACCGGAACGGGAGCGTACGGCCCCAGGAAGATGGAGCCCGCGTGACGGATGCTGTTCAGCGTGATGAACGGATCCCGGGTGAGGATCTGGAGATGCTCCGCGGCGTATTCATTGGTGAACGCGATCGCCTCCGCCATGTCCCCGGCAATGAGCACGCAGGAGTGTTTGGCCAGGGACGAGGCGAAGATCTCTTTTCTCGGAAGCCCTTCATATTCCCTGTTGATGACGGCGCAGACCTTTTGGGCGATTTCCCCGGATGTCGTCACCAGCACGGCTGCTGAATCCGGGTCATGTTCCACCTGGGAGAGAAAATCCCATGCGATCAGTTCAGGGTCTCCCGAATCGTCGGCCAGGATCAACGCTTCGCTGGGGCCGGCCGGCGAATCGATATCCACCTGCCCGTACACCAGCATCTTGGCCGCGGTAACATATTTGTTGCCGGGCCCCACGATCTTATGGACCCTCGGCATGCTCTCGGTGCCGTAGGCGAGACCTGCCACGCCCCATGGTCCGCCCACCTTGAAGATCCGGTCGCATCCGGCGATATCGGCCGCCACGAGGGTGGCCGGATTCGCGGTCATCCCCTTTCCCGGAGGTGTCACGGCCGCCACTTCGGCCACGCCCGCCACCTTTGCGGGAAGCACGGTCATGAGGATGGAACTGGGATAGGCGGCCGAGCCGCCCGGAATATAGCAGCCGACGATGTCCATGGGCCGCGTGATCCGGCCGGCGAGGATCCCCGGCGCCACCTCGATGGACCACATCTCGCGTTCCAGCTGCGCTTTGTGAAACTTGATGATATTCCGGGCCGCGGTCTTTAACCCGTCCACCACTTCCGGCGCCACCTGCTGATAGGCCGCATCGATTTCTTCCCTTTTCACCTCCAGGTCGGCCGTGGTAATATCCGCCTTGTGCTTGGTGTAGTGTTCCAGGGCAACGGCGTCGCCCCGGGCCTTCACGTCGGCCACGATTTTCCGGACATCGTCATAAACGCCGGATATGTCCTCCATGGACCGTTCCATGACGGCCGCCCGTCTCTCCGGGCTCAGGTCTTCGATTCTTTCCGGTTTCATCTGCATGTCATTTTCCTCATATTCAGCAAGGCAATGAACCGGTGCAACGCACCGGCAAGTTTTTCGAAAGGGAGCAGCCGAAGCCTTATCGGATCGGGAGGCCCGCCCGCCGGCGGCTCCGGAAACGCCCTTTGTTCCCTGGATATTGAGCAGGTATGTTTATGATACCCGTGCCTGCCTGTCAACCATCATGGAGAGATAATCCTTCAATGCGTCGGTGGTGCTCCGAAACGCCAGATTTTTCCACGGGATCCGGTTTTTTTCAAACCACCCGGCCTCGGATGTTTCATCAACGGCCGCCAGTTCCCCGGAAAGATACCGCGCCAGGTAAACCACCACCACCTGGATTTTTCCGGGGTAGGAATAGACACCCAGGAGGTCCTTGATCGCGATCTCCAGCCCGGATTCCTCCCGGGTTTCCCGGACCGCGGCGGTCTCCACTTCTTCTCCCCGGTCTACGTACCCGCCCGGCAGGACCCATTTCCCACGCTGGGGTTCGATCCCGCGTTTGAGAAGGACGATGCGGCCGTCCATCTCCAGGACGACGCAGGCCACCACCTTGGGGTCCTGGTAAAATACGAATCCGCACCCCGCGCAGACCAGCCGGTCCGGTTCGTTCTCCTTGAGCGTGGCGCTGTGAAGTTTTCCGCCGCACACGGGGCAGAAATGAAACTCGGGATTATGATGATGCATTTATTCCACCGGAAAAGGAAATCCCGCCATTGACGGGGAGCCGACAAGACAACATGGTATTCCATACAATTTTTGGGTGATTATTTCCAGTCTTTTGATCCGCCGACGGCGGACAAGGGTTGTATTCCCCGCCCCTTGGGGCGTTCAATGCTTTTGATGATACCCCGTTGCTTGCGGCGGGGTAGTTCATTTCCATGGATCCGCCCGCCCTGTGGCGCCGCTCCCCGAAGCCGCCTTTTCAGCGGTCGGAGGAGGCGGTTTATGGCCGTGCCCGCGGAAATTCCTGAAGCGCATGGCGGAGCAGTCCCCGGTGAGCCAGACATAGTCCGCCAGGTCCTTTTCGATGACAACGCGTCCGGACAGGGGATACAGGACAAGGGTCGCCATCCGCACGGGCACCCGCCGAATGGTCCTGTCCGGGATTCCGAATTTATGGATGATGTGCCCGCTGCCCGTGAAAACGACCATCTTTTTCCGGTCTTTTTTCAAAATCCCGGCAATGTTTTCGGCCATGGTGTCTTCCCATACGCACTGGGCCTCGTAAAAGGGGTCGAAGCGCTTCAGGTCCTTGTGAACGTGGGCCCTGTAAATATCCCGGAGATAGGCCCGGTGCCGCTGGTTGGTGAGATCGATATCCTTTGCCAGTTGCGCCCGCTCGCCGGGTTCCAGGCTCTGAAGACCGCCCCGGGCCACCTTCCTGACAATGGCATGGGGCGCGTTGACGGCGAAAACCCTGCGTCGCCCGTTTCTCAGAAACAGCATGAGGGGGCGGTACAGGGTGTAATCGAATCCCCACTCCTTTTTCCAGCCCGACTCCTTGAGGAACTCCGCCTCAGTGGAAACGCCCTCCACGTACCTGTCCAGTGCCTGCTGCCGCATCCGGGGAAAAAACTCCATGGCCGTGTTCAGGGGGCCGTAGCGGGCCGACAGGGCCTGGAGTATCTGGATCTCCACCAGGTGATGCTCCGGGTTGTCGTGCCGTTCGCCGATGAAGATCAGGTCCCGGGATCCCAGTTCATCCATCAACCGGTCAAAGGAAACGGCCTTCCCCGTGTCGACGCGAATGATCCGGCCCCGTCCGAAGTGGCCCGGGATCCCCTTGACGGACGCCAGCGGCGGCATGGCCGGTCTCGGGCCGGCACACCCGGCGATTCCCAGGCAGAGGCCGAGAAACGGCATCACCCACCGGGACGGCCTCCTTTTGTGTCTTGTTTCGTGAATTTTCCAAAGGCCGTAACGGCCGCGAACAGGTTTCACGGCAAAAGCCTCCTCTCCGCCCGTCATGGGAAGCGGGCTCCCACGCCGGGCGCCGGTCTTGACGGGTCCTGTCCTATCATCTACCCTGTGTTTCGGCAACCCCGAACCGGTTTTTTTCCGTCCGCGGGCGGATCCCTGGAATCGGTTCATGCCCGGCAGATATATCCCGGGAGGGCGGGATGGTGCATGGTACGCGCCAACTCCTTTGTTTTATTGAATCCGCCGGCGGCGGACAAGGGTTGTATTCCCCGCCCCTTGGGGCGTTTAATGCTTTTGATGATACCCCGTTGCTTGCGGCGGGGTAGTTCATTTATCCCGGTTTCAAATGGACGATACCCCCCACGCCCGTTGCGGGCTCGCGCCCGCCGAACTGCGGGAGATTCTTCCCGAGGCGCCGGGAGTCTATCTTTTCAGGTCCCGCTCCGGCCGCGTGATCTACGTGGGAAAGGCCAAGAATCTCCGGAACCGGGTCCTCTCCTATTTCCGCAGCGCCGGGCGCCCCCTGAAGACGACCCTGATGATGGAAAGGGCCGATCATCTCGACTTCATCCTCACGGCCACCGAGAAAGACGCTTTCATCCTTGAGAGCAATCTTATCAAAAAATTCATGCCGCGGTACAATATCATCCTCCGGGACGACAAACGGTATCCCTGCCTGCGCCTGGACACGACCGAAACCTATCCCCGCCTCTCCATTGTCCGGAAAATCAGGAAGGACGGGGCCCTCTATTTCGGGCCGTTTTCATCCGCCCATTCGGTCCGGAGCACGATGAAGGTCATCGACCGGGTCTTCCAGCTCAGGAAATGCCGGGGAAAAGACCTGCCCCGCCGGACGAGACCGTGCCTCAACTACCAGATGGACCGGTGCCTGGGGCCCTGCACCCATGATGTCTCTCCCGCAGCCTACCGCAGGGTGGTGGAGCAGGTGCGGCTGTTTCTGGAAGGACGCAACCGGGAGTTGATCCGCCGATTACAGCGGGAGATGGCGGCGGCCGCGGAACACCTTGACTTTGAGCAGGCGGCCAAGATACGGGACCAGGTGGCCGCCATTGAAGAGACCGTGGAACGGCAGCGGATGATATCGCCACGGATGGAGGACCGGGACATCATCGGTTTGGCCCGTGCCGGGGACCGCTTTCAGATCGTCCTCCTTTTCGTCCGGAAAGGCGCCATGGTGGGCAGCCGGGATTACCGGTTTTTTTCACCGGGAGGGACCGCGCCGGAAGTCATGGAGGCCTTTCTGAAACAATATTACCTGTCGGCGGGCTTTGTTCCGAAAGAAGTCCTCATATCCGAGGCGGTGGCGGATCTTGTACCGATCATGGAGTGCCTCAGCGAGGTTTCAGGGAAAAAAATCCGTATCCGTCGGCCCCGGCGGGGTGAAAAATTGCGGCTGGTACGGATGGCCGTAAAGAATGCGGAGAATATCGTGCGGCGGAACGGGGCGCCCGAGGGACCCGCCCTCATGACCGCCGTCCAATCGGCGCTCCGGTTGAAAGAGATCCCCCGATTCATTGAGGGTCTCGATATCTCCAATTTTCAGGGAGACCTTGCCGTGGGAACGGTGGTTTCTTTTGTCGACGGCCTGCCCCATCGCCAGGGATACCGGAACTACCGGATCAGGGCGGTACAGGGCATCGATGATTACGGCATGATGGCGGAACTGGTTTCCAGAAGGGTGTCGAAGGGGCATCTCCCGGATCTCTTTCTGGTGGATGGCGGAAAGGGACACCTGTCCGCCGTCAGATCGGTGATTTCGCGTGAGGCGGCGGAAAAAGCTCCGGAAATTGCGGCCATTGCAAAGGCGGATGAGACGCGGGGGGAAACATGGGACCGGCTCTACCTTCCGGGCCGGAAAAACCCCCTGCGCCTTGGTCCAAGCCACCCGGTCCTGCTCCTTATGATGCGGATCCGGGACGAGGCCCACCGCCGCGCCGTCGGGTATCACCGGCGGCTCATGAGAAAAGAACTCACCACATCCTCTCTGGACGGGATCGCGGGGGTGGGACCCAGAAGGAAACAACTCCTGCTGGCCCATTTCCCGGACGCGGCGGCCATCGCCCGGGCCGGGGTGGAGGATCTCTGCCGGGTCCCGGGAATCAGCCGTTCCCTGGCCCTGCGGATCGTTTCCTCTCTTGCGGCCCGGGACCCGGAAAATGCAACTTGACAAGTCAAACAGGGCTATGGTATGCGAGGCCAATTAAGTTTCTTACCGGTTTTCTTTCAATAACCCGTTACAATCAAAATTTGAAAAGATCTGAGAATTTCCAGGAGGGAATCCATGTCCCGGCCCGGAAAAAGGAACGTGTTGCCTGGTTTTTCCCCTTTGGATACGGGTAGTTGATTTGAGCGCCAGAAAAATCACGATAATGGTATTGCCGGACGGTACCAACCGGATCCGGCAGTTCCGGATTCCCCGGTTCCTGCCCGCCTTCCTGGTATTCCTGTTTCTTTTCGGTTCCGCCTCCCTGGCCTGGATGGTGCGGGACTATCGTGATCTCAAGATCCGGATGCCGGAACTGGCCCGTTTGAAAGCGGAGACCGAACGGCAGAAAAAACAGACCCTGTACCTCGTCAACCGCATTCGCAGGATGGGCCGAAAGATGGTCGAGCTGAACGAGTTCGACCGAAAATTGAGAACCATGGTCAACCTGGAAACGGGAGAGGACGAGGGCCGTTTTCAGGGGGTCGGGGGCTCGGAGCCGGCTCTCCGGGATCCTTCCCGGTCCATGGCGAGGCATCACGATGAACTGATCCGCGCCATGCACCGTTCCCTGGATAACCTTGACCATGAAATCGCACTGGGAAAAGAGGAAAAGGCCGGGCTGTATAAGTTCCTTGAAAATCAGAAGATCCTGCTGGCCTCCACCCCTTCCATCTGGCCCACAAAGGGCTGGATGAGCTCCCGCTTCGGGTATCGCATCTCCCCCTTTACCGGCCAGAGAGAGTTCCATAAAGGGATCGATATCGCCACCCGGATGGGCGCGCCCATCGTTGCCCCGGCGGACGGGGTCGTTGCGTGTCTTTCCCGGGATCCCGGGTACGGGCGGATCCTGACCATCCGGCATGGCTACGGCGTTGTCACACGCTACGCACACCTGAAAAAGATCCTGGTCAAGAAAGGGCAATATGTCAAACGGGGTGAAACCATTGCCCTGGTGGGCAATTCCGGGAGGTCCACCGGCCCCCACCTGCATTACGAGGTCCACCTCAATCATGTTGCCGTCAATCCCCTGCGCTATATCTTGAATTAGGACGTGCCCTCCCTTATCTTTCAATGAAATATGACCATCCACCGGCACGGCAGTGAAGGTGCCGGCGGAAGTCCCTTTACCCCATCTTTCGGACTAATCTTCTTGATTTTTCAGATGTGAAGTTTTTTAATGCCGGTATTACTAAAAAGTCCCGGATTTTCCCGGTTTCGCGGGCAAGGGAAGGGCCGGTGGAACCCGTGATTTTTCTTCGTCCGGTTCCCGGATCCCTGTTGCCGGACGTGGCGGTCATCCGGAATCCGGGGATCGGGGTACAGGGATATCCGGTTTGCGGTATGATCGAGATTTCCGAGGGGCCTCCGGAGCCGGGGGTTGTTTTTAACCGGTCCTGATTCTTCATAATCGAACGCGGGCCCGTGGAAGGGACTCGCCAAAAATGACCGATCCTGTTCGTTTAAGCGAAGCCGTCCCTTCCCCGCGCCCACTGCCGTGACCTTCGCAAGCCATCGGCAGGACCGTTTAAAAACAATCCCCGTCCCCTCCGGCCCTGGCGCGGCGACCGTTGAGAAAGAGTGCAGCAGCCATCATCTGGAAGTTTTTTCAGGAAAGCCCCCGGTTTCTCTTTGGTGGGGCATAAAAGCGGGGGAGGGGATGTTCCCGGAACGGCCTGTTTCGGACCGGAGGCATGGACGCCGCAGAGAACGTGAGTGGCGGGAACATGCCGCTGTCCCGCCCGGAGAAAAACGGGGCGGCCCGGGTTTTCCCCTGCCAACGCGTGGAAGGCCATTTAAAAGAAAACCATATGACGGGAAAAATATGTTTGGAACATTCATAAAAGGGATTTTCGGCAGCAGCAATGACCGGGAATTGAAGCGGATGGCGCCTCTGGTGGAAAAGATCAACCAGCTGGAGCCGGATTTCAAGGCCCTGTCCGATGCGCAACTCCAGGCGAAAACAGCGGAATTCAAGGAACGTCTGTCCCGGGGAGAATCTCTGGACGACCTTCTGCCCGAGGCCTTTGCCGCGGTGCGGGAGACATCGGTGCGGGTCCTGGGGATGCGCCATTTTGATGTGCAGTTGATCGGCGGCATCGTGCTGCACAGGGGAAAGATCGCGGAGATGAAGACCGGCGAAGGCAAGACGCTGGCCGCTACCCTGCCGCTCTACCTGAACGGCCTCACCGGCAAGGGCTGCCACCTGGTGACGGTGAATGATTACCTGGCACAGCGGGACGCCGAATGGATGGGGGGAATCTACAATTTCCTGGGATTGAGCGTGGGCGTCATTGTCCATGGCCTGGATGATGCTCAGCGGAAAGAGGCATACGGGTGCGACATCACCTACGGGACCAATAACGAGTTCGGTTTCGATTATCTCCGGGATAACATGAAATTCGATGAAATCGATTTCGTCCAGCGGGGGCATTTTTACGCCATCGTGGACGAGGTGGACAGCATCCTCATCGACGAGGCCCGGACCCCGCTTATCATCAGCGGGCCCGTGGAACACAGTGAAAACAAGATCTATATGCAGGTAAAGCCGCTGGTGATCACCCTGAGGCAGAAACAGGCCTCGGTCATCCGGTCCCTGCTCAAGGAGGTCCGGCAACGTCTGGATGAGGGCCTGGTGGACGACAAGACCATCGAGACCCTGCTCCAGGTCAAGCGGGGAGATCCCAAGAATCCGGTGTTTCTGGACATTCTTTCCGAAAACCAGGGCCTCAAAAAGCAGATCGACAGGACCGAAAACATGTTGAGCGCCCAGAAACTCCTGCCCGACCTGGACCAGATCCTCTATTGCACCATTGATGAGCGGAGCAACGCCGTGGAACTCACGGAGAAGGGGCTCAAGGTGGTGGGGTCCGGGGACATGGGAGACTTTGTTCTGCCCGATCTGGATGATGAGAGCCACGCCATCCGGGAAGACGACTCCCTGAGTCCGAAGGAAAAAGAGGAACGTCTCAGGGAGCTTGAAGAACGGTATGCCGCGACCTCCGAACTGCTCCATGCCACGCAGCAGCTGATCAAGGCCTACTGGCTCTTTGAAAAAGACGTGCATTATGTGATCAAGGACGGGCAGGTCATGATCGTCGATGAGTTCACCGGCCGCATGATGCCGGGCCGCCGGTGGAGCGACGGGCTGCACCAGGCCGTGGAAGCCAAGGAAGGGGTGAGCGTGGCCGGTGAAAACCAGACCCTGGCCACGGTGACCTTCCAGAACTTTTTCCGGATGTACGAGAAACTGGCCGGCATGACCGGAACCGCGGACACGGAGGCCGCTGAATTCAAGGACATCTACAAGCTGGACGTGGTGGTGATCCCCACCAACGAAAAGATGATCCGGAAAGACTATCCGGACATGATCTACAAGACCGAGCGTGAAAAATTCAAGGCCGTGGTCGAGGAGATAAAGGAACTCTACAAAAAAGGCCAGCCGGTGCTGGTGGGGACCATTTCCATAGAGAAATCGGAGATGCTGAGCAAGATGCTCAAACGGGCCGGCATCCCCCATTCCGTGCTGAACGCCAAGCATCATCAGCGGGAGGCGGAGATCATCGCCAATGCGGGACAGGCCAAGACCGTGACCATCTCCACCAACATGGCCGGTCGCGGGACCGACATCGTCCTCGGAGAGGGCGTCCGGGAACTGGGCGGATTGCACATCATCGGCACGGAACGGCACGAGAGCCGCCGCATCGACAACCAGCTCAGGGGCCGTTCCGGGCGGCAGGGAGACCCGGGATCGTCCCGGTTTTACCTGTCCCTCGAAGACGATCTCCTCCGCATATTCGGTTCGGAGAGGATTTCCTCCATCATGGAGCGTCTGGGCATGGAAGAGGGCGAACCCATTGAACACAACCTGATTTCCAAGGGGATAGAGAACGCCCAGCGAAAGGTGGAGGCCCACAACTTCGACATGCGGAAACACCTCCTGGAATATGACGATGTCATGAACAAGCACCGGGAGATCATTTATTCTCTCAGGAAAGATATCCTCATGGGACGCGCCGTTGGCGAGACGGTGAGGGGCATGGTGACGGACACGGTGGAAGGGCTGGTGGAAAAATGGCTTGATCCCAAGGCCCATCCGGAAGACTGGGATATCGAATCCCTGTCCGACAACGTCATCCGCCTGTTCGGGTTCCGGCCGAAGATACGGCCGGAGGATGTGGGAGAGGAGGCATTTGAAACCTTCCAGCCTGAGGACCTGCAGGAGATCATCCTGGAAGGGGCCATGGCCGCCTATGCCGAAAAGGAGAAACTCCTGGGAAAGGAAGACCTGGAACAGCTGGAGCGCCTCCTGATCCTGCAGATCATCGACAACCAGTGGGTGGATCATCTCCAGGACATGGAGCATATGAAGGAGGGGATCGGTCTCCGCGGGTACGGGCAGCTCGATCCCCTCAGGGAGTACCAGAAAGAAGGATTCGCCCTTTTCGAAGACCTCATGGTGCGGATACGGGAAGAGACCGTGGGTACGCTGTTCCGCATCCAGTTTGTAAGGGACGCGCCCGAAACGCGCCCCCGCCGGCGGAAGAAGGAACTGCACATGAGCCACGGGGACGAAGGAGACCGTCCCGTCACTGTCAGGCGAAAGGGAAAAAAGATCGGCCGGAACGACCCCTGCCCCTGCGGCAGCGGGAAGAAGTACAAGAAATGCTGCGGCGCCAATAAGTAATCGGCCGGTTCGGCCGGACAACGCGCGCAGAACACGGTTTGGGGATATTTTCAGGGATGACATCCAATATTTATCAAGTTCAGGGAGTTACCGCCGCCGGTGTGGCTGCGGGACTTAAAAAAGACGGAGCCCTCGACATGGCCCTTATTTGTTCTGCTCGGCCGGCTGCGGCCGCGGGCGTCTTCACCCGGAACCGGGTGCAGGCGGCGCCGGTGATCGTGAGCCGGGAGCACGTGTCGAACGGAAGGGCCGGGGCCGTTGTGGTCAATTCGGGATGCGCCAACGCCTGCACCGGGCCGGATGGGCTGGCCAACGCCCGGAAAACGGCTGAACTCACGGCACGGGAACTGGGGATCGCCCCGGAGGATGTGCTCGTGGCCTCCACGGGTGTTATCGGCGCGCCGCTCAACATGGACCGGGTGTCGGACGGCATTCCGGAACTGGTGAAAGGGCTTTCGCCGGACGGGATTTCCCGGGCCGCCGAGGCCATCCTGACCACGGACACCTTTCCCAAAATCAGCCGATTCCGCGGACGGGCGGGAGGGCGGTCTTACGGGATCATCGGAATTGCCAAGGGGGCCGGGATGATCATGCCGGACATGGCCACCATGCTCTGCTTCGTGCTGACCGACATCGAAATCGGCGCTCCCGCGCTCCGGGCGGCGCTGGCGGACTGCGTTTCCGACACCTTCAATCGAATCACCGTGGACGGCGACACCAGTACCAACGACATGGTCCTGGTCCTGGCAAACGGATCGGCGGGAAACGGGCCCCTGTCAAAGGCGGATACGGCCGGTTTCCGGGCCGGTCTTCGGAATGTCCTGGAAGACCTGGCCCGGCTCATCGTGCGGGACGGGGAGGGCGCCACCAAGCTGATTCACGTGGAGGTGGCGGGCGCGGCCAGTCCCTCCGACGCCGAAAGGGCGGCCCGTTGCGTGGCCAATTCCAGCCTGGTCAAGACCGCATTCTACGGTGAGGACCCCAACTGGGGCCGGATCATGGCGGCCCTCGGCAGGTCCGGCGCGGCCATGGAGGAAACGACCGTGAGCATACGGGTAAACGGTATCCTCCTTGTGGAAGGGGGGATCGGGAAAGGCGCGGCGGCGGAAGCGGATGCGGCGAGAGAAATGAAAGGGAAGGAACTCACCCTCGCCATCGACCTCGGCCGGGGCGACCACCGGGACCGGGTGACCACCTGCGACCTCACCCACGATTACATCAGCATCAACGCGGATTACCGGTCGTGACGGCCGGGCGTCCCTTGCGGGAGGTGAATGAAATGTTTTCCAGAGAATCGGAACAGTCGGCATTGTCGGAACTCCTTGATAATTGGGACCCGGATCCCTCTGGAACAAAACGGGCCCTTGTGCGGCTGAAGGCCCACCTGGAAGGGAAAGACGGCGTTATTTTCGGTTTCAAGGCCCGTCCGGGGGTGAGTTATTCCCTGCGGGCCACCGTGGAGGGCCTGGACGAGGAGGAATGGCCCCTGTTCGTGATGGCGGATGTCATCGACGACGAACCGGACAACCGGTGGCTGTCGATCTGCTTTTACGGCGATATGATCACGGACCCGGACGAGGCGGGGGACCTGGTGCCGGGCGGTCTGCTGGGAAAAGACGGTTACTGCTTTGACGTGTACGAATACGACGATGCCGCGCTCGCTTATATTGAAAGGCGGATTGACGAGGCCCACGCCTTTGTCATGAAAAAAAGAGGAGGATGAGCGATTGATAAGACAGTGACTGATTGTCCGGAATTTCGGTTGAAAGATCTTCTGCGGGCTCCTGTGTTTAAAGCGTAGAGGGCGGGAACATGCCGCTCCCCGTCCGGAAAAGGACGGGATTCGGAGTCCAGGATACGGGATATCCGGTCCGCGGGATGATCGGGATTTCCGAAGGGCCTCCGGAGCCGGGCATTGTTTCTAAACGCTCCTGATTCCCTCCTAAATTGAGCGTTTCAAATTTTGATGAAAGATTTTTTTCTGTGATATTGCCGAGATACTCACAGATTTGGAGGGTTGGAGATGATTATAAAATTTTACACTTTAGTGACTACGATTTGATCTGGGCGTAAGGGTGGCATCCGGTATACAAACGCCCCATACACATCAGCACACACGTCGCCCTGCATCTTCAGCGAACTCGGGATCGGTTAATTTAAGCCTCTATCAGTTGTTTCAGGGCCTGCTTCTGTCAAAACTGTTGCATTCTCCGGAATAGGCGACCAGCATGTCCAGCTTTTCTCTCGCCCGGCCGGAATCTATGGAATCAGCGGCCCGCTCGATTCCCTCCTTGAAACTGCTGTCGATCCCCGCTGCCATAAAAGCGGCCGCGGCGTTTAACAGCACGATGTCCCGCTTCGGCCCTTTCTCCCCGTTCAATATGTCGCGGATGGTGCGGGCGTTTTCCGAGGCGCTCCCCCCCCTGATGGCCTCCGGCGTGGCGCGGGTGAAACCGTGCTCCTCGGGTGTCATTTCAAAGGTGTTGACGGTCTTGTCTTTCAGGTGAGAAATCCGTGTGGGGCCGCAAATGCTGATTTCATCGAATGTCCCTTCTCCGTAAACGACAAAGGCCTCCCTGGCTCCCAGCTTTTTGAGAACAAGCGCCATCTTTTCGGTGAGATCCGGCGCGTATACGCCCAGGACCTGTGCCGAGGCCCCGGCGGGATTGGTGAGGGGACCGAGAAGATCGAATATGCTGCGGATCCCGATATCCCGCCTCGGACCCACCGCGTATTTCATGGCGGTATGAAACAGCGGCGCATAGAGAAAGCCGATCCCCACCTCGCGGATGCACCGTTCCACGTCGGATCGGGATATGTCGAGATTGACGTCCAGCGCTTCAAGTACGTCCGCGCTCCCGCAATGGCTGGACACGGCCCTGTTTCCGTGCTTTGCGACTTTTACGCCTCCCCCGGCCGTGACAAAGGCGGTGGTCGTGGAAATATTGAAGGTCATGGTTCCGTCCCCGCCGGTGCCGCACGTGTCGAGGATGGTTTCATCCTCTATGTTGATTTCATCCCGATCGATGTTCACCATATGGTTGCCGACCGGTATCTTGACCGCCCTGGCCCGCATGACCCTTGCGGCGCCGGTCACCTCGTCCACCGTCTCTCCTTTTATCCGCAACGCGGCGATGAAAGCGCCGATCTGGGCGGGGCTGGCCGAGCCCGTCATTATTTCCTCCATGGCCTGTTCCATCTCCGGTTCCGTCAGGTCATCCCCGTTGACTACTTTTGCGATCGCTTCCTTGATCATGGTTCTGTCCTCCTTTCAGAAGTCCCTCGGCGTCCGGGATCCATCTGCGGGCGGGCGCCGGTTAAATATTTGTGAAATCCTTTCACCTTTTCCCGTCAAAACGGTCTGAACATCAAAAAAGGCCGTGAGGTTTTCCCCACGGCCTTTTAATGAATAACGTCCATAAAAAAACCGCGGGGCCTCAAGGAGATGCCCCACGGTTTGCGGTTGATCCGGTATTACTTGTGTTCTAAAGCGGCGGGCACACCTCCGGAAAGGGGAAGCGCCACCACCAGTTCCCTGAAAATCGTTTTGTCCTCTTTGTTTTTTCCCGTACCATGACTTATATCGTTAACCGGCGGGCGCGGGGTTGTCAAGAAAAATCGAAAAAAATCTTGACACGGGACCCGCCATGGCGTAAAGAGGCAATACATTCAAACAAGGAGAGTCAGGAGACACATGACAACTATTGAATCCACGGCGTATTTTTATTTTACCTTTTATTTTGGGGGAAGCGGTATGCCCGTGGGTTGATCTGTGTCTGTTCCGGAATATCAAGCCGTGGGCCGTTAAAAGCCCGCGGCTTTTTTGTTTTATGGGAAATGCGCCGGGCGAACCGGTGCGCCGCAACCGGCATCGGACAGATTTCCGGCGTGGTTTTCCGCCGGACCTGTGCCCTGTTCCGGGCGGGAGAGGAGATGACGCATGGCGGGAAATTCCTTTGGACAGGCCTTTCGGGTGACCACCTTCGGGGAATCGCACGGCCGGGGTATCGGCGCGGTCATAGACGGATGCCCTTCCCGGATCCCCCTGAACGAGGCCGATTTCGAGGAGCAGATGGCGCGGCGGCGGCCCGGTCGTGGGCCCATGGATACGCCGAGGCGGGAGACGGACCAGGTTGAAATCGCGGGAGGCGTGTTCGAGGGGCTGACCACCGGCGCGCCCATCGCCCTCCTGATCCGGAACCGTGACGCGGACAGTCGGCCCTATGAGATCCTCCGTGATCTTTTCAGACCCGGCCATGCGGATTATGCCTATTTCAAAAAATACGGTCATTTCGACCACAGGGGCGGGGGGCGGTCATCGGCTCGCGAGACCGCGGCACGGGTAGCGGCCGGCGTTGTGGCGCGAAAAGTGCTGGCGCCCCTGGATCTCACCATCACGGCATACACCGTGGAACTGGGAGGAATCCGCGCGGCGGAGACGGATCTGGAGGTGGCGGCCCGTAACCCGTTCTGCTGCCCGGATGACGGGGCGGTCGCCCGGATGATGGAACGGATGGCGCAGGCGAAGGAAGAAGGGGATTCCCTGGGCGGCGTGGTGGAGGCGCGGGTTTCCGGATGTCCGGCGGGCCTGGGAGAACCGGTTTTCGACAAGCTGGACGCGGACCTGGCAAAGGCGGTCATGTCCGTGGGCGCGGTGAAAGGCGTTGAAATCGGAGCAGGGTTCGGGGCGGCCCGCATGAGCGGCTCCAGGAACAATGACCCCATCACCCCGGACGGATTCAGGAGCAATCACTCGGGCGGCATCCTGGGCGGCATCTCCAACGGAGAAGACATCGTGCTTCGCGCGGCCGTAAAGCCGATTCCCTCCATCTACCGGGAGCAGGAAACCATCGACCGGCAGAGACGTCCGGCCCGGCTGAAACTTTCCGGCCGGTTCGACGTGTCGGCCGTTCCGCGTGTGGTGCCAGTGATAGAGGCCATGGTGGCCATCGTTCTTGCGGACCATTACTTGAGAGCGAAAGGGAATAACCGTTAACCTCTTTTTCCCGGAATTATTCCGGGAGAATGACAGGATAACTCCATCATCGAATTCCGGGTTTCAGGATTTTCGATGCAAGATTCAGGTAACAATTGATTATTACATCAGGAGGCATCGTTATGATCGGCAAGGAGATCAGACTGGAAAGAATCATTCGTCGCGACACCGGAAAGGCCGTCATCGTACCCATGGATCACGGCGTGAGTTCCGGGCCCATCACCGGTATCGCCGATATCCGGGAGCCCATGCGCCGGGTGGCCGAAGGCGGGGCCAATGCCGTGATCGTCCACAAGGGGATCGTGGACAAGGGGCATCGCAAGGGAGGACCCGACATGGGCCTCATCGTGCACCTGTCGGCCAGCACGTCCCTATCCGTTGATCCCAACGCAAAGACCCTCGTGTGTACCGTGGAGGAGGCGATTCAACTGGGGGCGGACGGGGTCTCGATTCACGTGAATATCGGGAACGGGCACGACCAGGAAATGCTTTCGGACCTGGGGAAGGTCTCCTGCTCCGCGGCCAGGTGGGGCATGCCGCTCCTGGCCATGGTCTATCCGAGAGGAGAGAACATCAAAGACGAGTACGATACCGACGCCGTAAAACACGCGGCCCGGCTGGGCGCGGAGCTGGGAGCGGACATCGTAAAAGTCTCTTACACCGGGAGTGTCGATTCCTTCAGGGAGGTGGTAAAAGGATGCCATGTGCCGGTGGTGATCGCCGGGGGCCCCAAGATGGATTCGGAAAGGGCGGTCCTGGAGATGGTCAAGGGAGCCATGGCGGCCGGGGCCGCCGGCACCTCCATCGGCCGCAACGTGTTCCAGCACGCCCATCCCGACCGGGCGGTGGGGGCCCTGTCCATGATCGTTCATGAGAACGCGTCCGTGGACGAGGCCCTGGCGTTTCTGAACGGGAAAGGGGGAAAACGTGGGACCTGAAAAGGGCGCAAAGGC
>CAZCVB010000022.1:0-2361 GCA_964501805.1 uncultured Desulfobacteraceae bacterium
ACCCGGTGCCGGGCCGTTGCCGCATTCCTGGAACCCGGCTGGGTGCGGACCCACCTGCCGGCGGTGGAGGATACGGAGAGATCCTACACCCTCCCCATGTGGGCCTACACGGCGGTGGGGTATGGAGACGGAAAGTACTGGGCCGCTGGGTTCAGGATCGAGCGCAACCACCGGTGGGACCCCCGGAACTACGACGACCGGGATCTGATCCCGGCCATCCGGGCATACCGGGAGGCGGAACCGGACCGGCCCCTGGTCCGGCACCTGGTCCGCTGTGCCACGGAAAACCACTGTTTTGCCGCAAAAAACCTGTTCCTCAGGAGATGGGAAGCGCCCCTCCCCGTGAGCCGGTCCTGCAACGCCGCCTGCCTCGGATGCCTTTCCATGCAGCCCGCCGGGAACTGCGAGGCATCCCATGAGCGGCTCTCCTTCACGCCGTCCAGGGAAGAGATCGTCTCCCTGGCGGTGGGGCATCTTTCCCGGGCCCCGGAAAAACCCATCGTGAGTTTCGGCCAGGGCTGCGAGGGCGAACCGCTCACCGAGTACCGGCTGATGGCCGAAAGCATCCGGGAAATCCGGCAGAAAACGGGCCGGGGCACCATCAACCTGAACACCAACGGAAGCTGGCCCGAGAGGGTTCGCACGGTGGCGGAAAGCGGCCTCGATTCCATCCGGATCAGCCTGAACAGCGCCCGGCCGGAGGTTTACGCCGCCTATTACCGGCCGCGAAATTACGGTTTTCGGGATGTGGAGAGATCGATTCTCCTGGCAAGGGAGATGGGGCTCTATACCATGATCAACTACCTGGTATTTCCCGGCATCAGCGACCAGGAAGCGGAAATCGCCGCCCTGATCGGGCTGATCCGGAGGACCGGGGTCAATTTCATCCACCTGAAAAACCTGAACATCGATCCCCGGCAGTACATTGAAAAGATGCCCGCGGGCGACTCCCCGGCGGTGGGCATGAAAGAGATGGTCCGCATACTGGAGCGGGAATTGCCCGGGGTGCGGCTCGGCTACTTCAACCAGCCGGTCCGCTGACCGGCGGTTTCCCTCGGGCCCTTACAGGCCGATGGTCTCCCGGAACCTGAGGCAGTTGGCGCCGTCGTTGTTGTGGTCCTCGAAGCGGAGCCGGCGGATGTTCCGGTAGGCCTTTTCCCGCGCCTTCTCCAGGGAGGCGTCCCCCGCGATGACATGGACCACCCGGCCGCCGTAGCTCACCAGGCCTTTTTCCGGGTCCTCGTCCACCCCCGCGAAATAGAGGGCGATCCCCTTTTCCATATCGTCGAGGCCCAGTATCCGGTGCCCCTTTCCATACCGGCCGGGATATCCCTTGTTCCATCCCCTGGAGGCCTTTGAGCGGCCCTCCATGCCGATCACGTCCACGTAATGCTGCCGGTTCCACACCTGCCTGACCCGGTCCAGGGTCCCTTCCCAGACCGCCGTCCCGATTTCAAAGAGATCGGTGCTCAGTTTCCGCGCGATCACCGGCCATTCCGGGTCCCCGTGGCGGACGTTGATCTCGAATACGTCGAGGCGGTCGTAGGGATCCAGGTTGAGGCCGAAGTAGACGACCCCCTTGTAGACCCATCCCAGGTCGTTGTAGATGGCGTTCACCGTGGGATTCACGATCTCCTTGATGATGCGGTTGACCAGCCACGGACTGACGAGCCGGTGCGGACAGTAACAGCCCGTCCCGCCCGTGTTCAGGTTGCCCCCGAACCGTTCGATGGATTCCCGGTCGTCCGGATCAAATGCGGGCTTGTAGTCCTGGGCGAACATCCTGAGCGGCATGGCATGGGACCCGTCGAGGTAGACGAAAAACGAGATCTCCGTGCCGTACTTCCGCTCTTCTATCACCACGCGGCTCCCGGAATCCCCGAAGACCTTCTTGACCATGATCCGGTCGATGGCGGCCTCCGCGTCCGGGACGTCGTCGCACACGATGGCCCCTTTTCCGGCGGCCAGGCCGTTGGCCTTCACCACCACCTGGTAGCCGATGTTCCGCACGTACGCCACGGCCGCCTCTGGATCGTCGAAGACCCGGTACTCGGGCTTGGGAACGCCGATGCGGGAGAGGAGGTCATCGGTGAACGCCCGGTCGCTTTCAAGGCGCACATAGGCCTTCCGGGGGCCCACGGTCCGAATGCCGCGGTCGTTCAAAAGATCGATCAACCCCTCTTCCAGGGGGTTCTCGGACCCCACGTCCACCAGGTCCACGCCCTTCTCCGCGCAGAAATCGGCCACCGCTTCAAAATCCTTCAGAGGGACCCGCTCGATCAGACCCCGCCGTCCTTTCGGCGTATAGGACACCCCGGGATTTCCAGGGACGAAATAGACCTTGTCCACATGCTGGCTGTC
>CAZCVB010000022.1:2461-17352 GCA_964501805.1 uncultured Desulfobacteraceae bacterium
AGGACACCCCGGGATTTCCAGGGACGAAATAGACCTTGTCCACATGCTGGCTGTCGCCATAGGTATCCGCAAGACAGTGATCTCTGCCGCCTGAGCCGTACACCAACACCTTCATTGTCCGTCGTTCCTTTCCTGTGATGTTTGCGGGAGGCGCCGCGCCCTCCGGCCCCGCAACCCGCCCGTATGCGGTGGTCAGCGTCCCATGCCCGGCATTCCCGGCATGGACATCTTCCGGTAACCCTCGGGGACCCGGAACAGGGAGGCCGGCTGCCGCCCTTCCTTTATGTTCCGGTACTCCACCACCATGCGGCCCGATTTCCCGCCGGTTTCAGTCTTAACCGGAAAATTCAGCTTTTTCGAGATCCACTGGAGGGTGGTGCCCTGAGAGGCGTCCCGGTGCACGTAGCGGTACTTGTCGCAGACGTACCCGTTGACCGTCTCTTTTCCAAGGTATTTCCTTTCGGCCGAACGGGCCAGTTCCCCGGGATCCGTCCGGGACATCCCCGCGGCCCCGGAAGACCCGTTCATTTCCATGTACATGCGGTTTTCCGGCATCAGCATCCAGACCACGTTCCTGTCTTTTTTAAAGATCATGGTCTGAGTCCGCCCCTGCACCGTCATCTCCTGCCTGAAATCGTTCCCCTTGACGAATACCCGGCCCTTGACCACCTGACCGTTCGCCTTCTGGATCATGTCGGCGCTGAATTCGGCCGCGCCCGCCGCCGTCCCCACCAGCGCGAGGACGGCCGGGATCAACGCAAGAAAGATTCCTGGAATCCTGATTTTTCGCATCATCAAATATCTCCGTATTCTCTTTCGGGTTGGTTGGTCGATTTCATCCATCGGCCCGTCCGTTCCGTTCGCCGCCGGACGGGGAGCCGCCCGCCGGGGGAACCGGTCCGCCCGGCCCGGAAAGAAAGATACGGCTTTATAAAGGATTACCCGGACCCGGGTCAAGGAGATAACGCCCTTACCCCGCCCTTTTTCCGTGGTGAAGGATCAGGACATAGCCGAAGGTCTTTTCGGTCCGGGGGGGCAGTTCCAGGGTGAATTGCACGGTATCCACGTCGATTTTCTCGTATGTCACGCCCTTGCCGGTCCTTTTCAGGTCCCAGGACGGGGCCCCGAAATTGCGCCGGATCTCCACCCGGACCGCGACCCTGCGGGTGTTCTTCACGCGGATGCGGTATTCACGGGTCTCGTCCCAGCCGCTGATGTTCCCGTGACGGTCGAAAAGATAGCCTCCCGTCCGGCAGGCCGTGAGTTTCGGCCGGACGATCACGTCGGCCGCGGGTCCCAGGCCCAGGACCGCCTTTTCGTCCACCGGGACATACCCGAACCTGCAGCGGCCCTCATGGGAAAGGCGGCCCGTATCGCCGGTCTTCCGGTAAACGTTCAGCACACCGCCCGGGATCGGGGTCTTTCCCAGTCCGTGACGCGCATCGTTCCTGAACTCCAGGAATCGCATGACGTCATCGCCGTACCGCTCCCGCTCGTACCGGTAGAGATTCACCACCGGCACGTCATCCGCCCGGAAGCCGGGGAGCAGCCCGGAGCAGCCGGAGGGGATCGTCTCCTCTCCCTCGATACTGTAAAGGAAATACTCGCTCACCCCTTCCTTCCGGATCTCCTTCGGCCTCGCCGACAGGACCTTGTCCGCCATCATGAGACGGCCTTTCGCCCCCTCCATTTTCGCGGCGCGCGCCGTCTCCGGCCTCATCACGGCCTCTTGGAACGTTCCACCGGGCCTGCCGTAGGGATGGGCCCGCCGGGCCAGTTCCACGATCCGGTCGATGAGGTTGATCCTTCCCACGATCACCCGGACCTGCGCGTTTTCATAATCCTCTCCGCTCATGTTGGAGACACGCAGGAATTCTCGAAGCGCCATGCGCTTCTCCCCGGGATCCAGCACGGCCAGGTACAGGGCCTTCCAGGAAAGCCCGGAGGTGAGGTAGGAGATCTCCACGGGGGTCCTTCCGCCGGCGGCGCTCCGGACATTCCAGACCGCCTGGTGGTTCACCCGGGGGGGAAAGGAGAGAGACGCAACGCCGGTCCCGCCTTTCCGGCCACCGGGCCGCAGGTCCAGGCTGGTGGGATCGATAAGCGTCCCCTCCCAGGAAAACCGGAGACGGTTGGCCCCCTTTTTCAGGGTCAGAAAGCGCGTTTCCCTCACAAGGGTCAGGTCCGCGGAATTATAGATGGTGAGCCGCACCGACGCGCGTCTGGGCAGGACCGCGAGATCCGTTTCACCGTAGCTCGGGACGCAGGCGAGAAGCCCGCACACGACCATCACAGGGATCCATCCGGGTTTCATTTTTCCGCTCCTCCTGTCAGCGCACGTTCCGGCGGTGATAGTGCAGGCGCAACTTGCGCACGCCCTTTGCCGGAAGTTCGACCTCAAATTCCAGGGTGTGGGCGTCCGTCCTGTGATAGGTCATGCTGCATTCCGCCATGTCCCACTGGCCGGGGATGTGCTCGATCATGGTGAGCCGGGCCGGACGGTCCCTGAAATTCCGCACGGCGGCGGTGATCACCTCGTCCGTGTCATACAGAACGATCCGGTTCTTGCGGTTCCTCCGGACGTTTATCCTCTTGTCCCGCATCTTCCGCTGCGTGACCACCACGTCCCGGCTGTTGCCGATGGAGATGTCAAAGGGCTCGCCCACGGGCACCTTCTCCACCCTGTCTTCCCCGGCGAAAACGGTCCCGCCATGGCCGTCCTCCTGGAAAACGCGGACCTTTCCGGGGGGAAGAACGAACGCGCCGAGGCCGGATGCCGCGGTGTTCCGGAACCGGTATCCGAAAGGAATCCCTTTCCCGGTCCCCGGGTCCTTCACAACCCAGGGACGGATCCCGGCGTCGAAGACCCAGCGTTTTTCAACGGGGATACCTTTTCGTTCCAGGAACAAAAGCCGCAGGGTTTCCCCGTGGCGGATCCCCTGCCTGAAGGTGCGGCCTTCACCCAGCGCCAGGGTCGCGTTTTCCATGTCCCGGCCCGAGAAATTCCGCACCACCACATATCCCTCCAGGTCGGCCCGGCCCTCTCCTTTCCGGATGACCGCCCGGTAGGAAACCCGCCGGTCGATGCCCCGGAGCAGGTAGGTGATCCGGGCCGTCACGAACCCGGCCTTTTTGCTGTAAATACGCCATGTCAGGGCCGCCTCGCCCTCCCGGGATCCCGCACCGGTGAGAACGGCGTTCACGGTATTCCGGCAAAGCCGCAAAAAGATGGAATCCGGCTCGATGCGCATTCCCTTCCACGAAAAAACCACCTCGTTTTGTCCCTTCTGAAGGGCAAGGTCCCGTTCCGTCTCGATCAGCGCCGGCCCGGGCCGATCGAGACGAACGACGGTTTTCCCCCTGTCCGGCAAGGCCACCAGCTTGACCGTGGCCCCGGCCGGCACGGCCAGCGCCCCGAAAATCACCAGCGGGATGAAAACCCGTGGCATCCAGGCCATCTTACTCCCTCCCAAATTGAGTGCTTCAGATTTTGATGAAAGGTTTTTTCTTATGATATTACTGAGATACTCACCGCCTTTTTCCAGAGACCGCCATCTCCCGTCAGGTGTGAAAATGCGCCCGGGTTCGTAAACCCGGGGATCGCTCAAGTCAGGTCTCTCCCTGTCCCGGCCTCTGCCGCCGCCGCACAAAAAAAGAGACGGTCAGCACCCCGATGTACACGCCCCCCGCAAGGACGATGGTGGTGGCCCCGGCCGGAAGATCCGGACCGTAACTGAGGGCCAGACCGGCGGTGGTGAACAGGATCGTGAAACCGGTGGAGAGGAGCATCATCTGGAAAAGGTTCCTGGAGAACCGCCCCGCCACCGCCGCCGGAATCGTCAGGAGGGCGATCACCATGATAATGCCCACCACCGTGACCAGGAGCACCACGGTGAGGGCCGTCAGGCAGAGGAGCGCCAGGTAATACCGCCCCACGTGAATTCCCCTGAGCCGCGCGAACTCGTCATCAAAACATACCGCGAGGAACCGGTTGTAGAAAAGAAGGCCGACGGATACCACCAGGATATCCAGCCCGGCGATGATGCGCAGGTCGTGGGGTGAGACCATCAGCACGTTTCCAAAGAGATATCCCATCAGGTCCTGGTTGTATCCCGGCGTCTTGAAAATGAAAAGCACGCCGATGGCCATCCCCACGGCCCACACCGCGCCGATGACCGTATCCTCCCGCTCCCTGGCGCGCATGCTGACCACCCCGATGACGAGCGCGGCCGCCAGCGCGGCCGCCACCGCCCCGTGGAGGGGATGAAGCCACGTCCAGTGATGGACGGTCTCCAGGTAACGGGCCGCGCCCATCCCGGCCAGGACCGAATGGGAAATCCCGCCGGCGATATAGCTGATGCGCCGGGCCACCACG
Organism: uncultured Desulfobacteraceae bacterium; assembly: GCA_964501805.1. Taxonomy (GTDB): domain Bacteria; phylum Desulfobacterota; class DSM-4660; order Desulfatiglandales; family Desulfatiglandaceae; genus CAZCVB01. Next base: position 6,837 of record CAZCVB010000022.1, read on the forward strand.
TAAGTCCCGACCACCCCGCAGGCGACGCTCGCCAGGACCCCGGTGAGCAGGGCGTACCGAAGAAACGGCTGGCATTGCAGGTCGGTCAGAAATTCACCCACTGGTGTCCCTCCCCGGAACAGCGATGATCATGCCGCACCATCTGCATGTCGCCTCCGTAGATCTCGTTGATCATCTCTCCGCTGATCTCGCTGGTGGGATGCACCACCACGCGGCGGTTGACGCACACGACGCTCTTGACGTACCGGGAGACGAATCCCAGGTCGTGGGTCACCAGGGCGATGGTCATCTCGCGGTTGAGCCGGTTCAGTATCTCGAACAGTTCCGTTTCGATGACCGCGTCGATGCTGGCGGTGGGCTCGTCCAGCAAAAGGATCTCCGGCCGGGAAACGAGGGCGCGGGCGATGAGCACGCGCTGCCGCTGGCCCCCGGACAGGGAGGAAAAAGGGCGCCCTTCCAGTCCCGTCAGCTTCATCATCCGGAGCACCTCTTCCGCGGCCCGGGCATCCTTCCTGCCGTAAAAACCGAATCCTCCGCCCGTGCCCAGCCGCCCCATCAGGACGATATCCCTCACGCTCACCGGAAACAGGGGATCGAGCGAGGTGTGCTGGGGCATGTAGCCGATGCGGGGGCGCGCCTTTTCAGGCGGCCTGCCGAATACCCGGACCGTCCCGGACGCGGGCCGCACCAGTCCCAGCACCAGCTTCAGCAGGGTGGTCTTCCCGCCGCCGTTGGGGCCCACGATGCAAAGAAAATCATTCCGCGAAACAGCCAGGTCGACCGACTGCAGAACGGGCTGCCCGTCGTACGAAAAAGAGACGTTTTCCAGTTCAATCACCGGTGGTTCCATGCCGGATCCCGCCTTTCATTGTTTTTCCCTCGGCCCGGGACCGGCCGCCTGCTCCTGCAGGCCGTCCCGGACGGCCACGGCCATTTTCATGATGCCCTTGATGCAGTCCCGGGGAAGCGGGTCCAGCGGCACCACCCTTGCGCCGATGGCCTCCGCGATGGCGGCCGCGTCCCGCCGCGCGTACTGGGGCTGCACGAACAGCACCCGCACGCCGTCCGCCCGGGCACGGCGGATGAGCCGGGAGAGGCGCCTCGGGCCGGGCGGTCTTCCCCCGGCCTCCACGGCCACCTGGACCAGCCCGTAGGCGTCGGCAAAGTAACCGAAGGCCGGGTGGAACACGTAAAACCGCCGGCCCCTGAAGGGCGCCAGCATCCGGGAGATCTCCGCGTCGAGGCGGTCGATCTCCCTTTCGAACCTCCCCAGGTTTCCCGTAATCTCCCCTGCCAGGGCGGGGGCCAGTTCGGCCAGGGCCCGGGAGACGGTACCCGCCTGTATCCGGAGCCGCTTCGGGTCCAGCCAGACGTGGGGATCCGGGGACCGGGGACCGGCCGAACCTTTGAAATACCTGAGACGGATCCCCTTTCGCGTATCGACGATCCTGAGGGCCGGAAACAGGGAGGAGATCTTCGGCACCAGGGTTTCCTCGAAAGGGGTCCCGATCCGGAAATAGACCCGGCACCGGGCCAGTCCGGCCATCTGCCGCGGCGACGGCTCATATGTGGCCGGGGACTGTCCCGGCCCCACCAGGACCTGCACGGCCGCGTGTCTCCCGCCGATCCGCGAAACCACGTCGGCCTGCGGCAGGATGCTGACCGCGGCCCGGATCTCCGGCCCCGCGCCGCCCCCGGCCTCCGCAATGCCGCACATGGCAAGGAGCACGGCCCACAGGTGGAACAACCCGAGCCGCCATATTTTTAAATAAGCCTTCATCATCAGCCCACTCCGGCCGGGCAAAATCCTTCCCAACATCCGTCCCGAGACGCGCCGGCGGGCGCCCGCCTCAGCCGTCTTCTTCCCGCTTCCTGCAGACAAGGATGTTCTCGTGGCACCGCCTGCAGCTTTCAACTGAATGATTGTCGGAAAAATCATCCCAGTGCCGCTTCTGGTTCGGGGTCAGCATCCCGGTGCCGTTGCACAGGGGGCACGTACTGCCGAGCGCGGAGATGATGGCCGACCGGATGAACTCGGAACGGTTGGGAAGGTTCTTGATCTCCCCCAACAGGTCTTCGTCCACCTTGAAGGTAATGATTTCCTGCTTTTTCTTCATTTACGGGCACCCGGTTCCATGGGCCTGCCCGGCACGTCCTGCGAAAAACGGCGGGAACCCCCCTCTCCACGGGATAAACGCCGAACCGGTCCGGGGTTAATACATTGTATTACCAATCTTTATTACCATGTAATACCATTTTGTCAAGGAAAAATGCGAAAATTATGTAACGAATTCCGGAAATCTGGCTCTAAATGTACTAAACAGTCCCCGGATTTCGGGAAACGGTCCGGCAGGGACAACAGATGAAACGGCGAGTCAACGAGGATTAAATATGGGCAGAAAAAAACTGGAGTCACACATCCGGAAACGGTTCAAAATGAACCTGTGCGAATTCATCCGAAACAAGGTTGAAAACGAAAAGCTCTACGATTACGAAATCGCCCGCCTGCTCAACGTCAGCGGGCGGTTGATATCCAAGCTCCGCTGCTTCTGCAATACAAGGGGAGACGGGTTCACCCGGCGGTTTGAACGCCGGAACGGCGAAGGCGCCGTGGAGCGGTTCAAAAAACTGATCGAAGACCCCGACCTGTCGCTCTCGGACGTGTCCAATGCCTTCGGATTTTCCAGGGAATACGCGCGCCAGGTGTGCCGGAAGATATACGGCCGGCCCTATACGGAAATCTACAAGAAAAAACGGGCCAGAAAGAAAGAGGCGCAGGCCGCCGACAGGATGCGCGGATCCAAGCGCCTGGGATCCCTGATGGCGGTGAAGAAAAAGATGGAATCCCTGGGCATTCCGTCACAGATCAAGAGCGAGGGCCGCAAGTACCGGCTCGTGACGAACGGGTACAAGGTGGTGCTGAAGTCCAGCGCAAGGCCCACCCGGATCGGAAGAAAAGAGTATTTCCGCATCAATTACACCGGGCTGGACGACCGGGACTGTGATTTTTTCATCTGCCTCTGCGGGGACGAGGCGGAAAAGGTCCACTACGTGATCCCGCGGGAGGCCCTGCCCAAGTGCACCATTTCACTCCTTCCCCAGGCCGGTCCGGAGGAGAGCAAGTACGCCCGGTTCAAGGAGGCCTGGCACCTGCTTCGGCACGGGGAATCATCCCGCATGAGCGCCTGATACCGGCGGGAGGGGCCGACCCGGCGAGGCCCCTTCCCTCACAGGCCGAGCCCGAGCCCCTTTCCCACCAGCGTGATCACCAGGGCCACGAGGTAGGCGGTAAAAAGATTGAAACAGATGGAAAACCCCGCCCACTTCCACGATGTCTCCTTCCGGATCATGATCACCGTCACAAAACAGGGCACATACAGCATGGTGAAGATCAGCAGGGTAAAGGCCTTCAGCGGGTTCCAGCCCGGCTCGTTCCTGAGCCTCTGGGAAAGGGATCCCGTACCGCCGTCCGCTTCACTCCCCAGTGAATAGGCGGTCCCCAGCGTGGACACCACCACCTCCTTGGCGGCAAAGCCCCCTACCAGCGCGATATTGGTGCGGTAGTCGAAACCCAGGGGACGGGTAATGGTCTCCAACCACAGGCCCATCCGTCCGGCCAGGGTCCCCTTGAGCGCGGCCCCCTGCTCCCGGGCGGCCACCTCCGCCATGTCCTCCCTGTACTGGAGATACCGGGCGGCCGTGTTCAAAAGGGACGCTTCCATCTCACCGGACGCGAACCGCCCTTTTTCAAGAAAGAGGACCGCCCTGACCACGGGAAACAGCCGGGACCGTTCCAGCCGCGCCACGGCATCCCGGTCCTTTTCCATTTCCGCCCGCCGGTAGGCGGCAAAAAGCGCGTCCAGCGCGGAGAGGTCTTTCGCGCCCCTGATCCGGTCCCTGACGTCCGGAGACGAGAGAAAGGACCGGGAAAGGTCCCGGCGAAGGTTCTCAAAGGAACGGACCTGGTCCCCGGACAGCCCGGGAAAGGTCATCAGGGCCCACAGGAACACGGAAAACCCCAGGATCACCGTCCCCGCCTTTTTGATGTACTGCCAGGTCCTCTCCCATGAATGGATCGCCAGCCCCCTGAGGGTCGGCATGCGGTACGGCGGGAGCTCCATTACAAAAGGGGTCTTGGGACCGGTGAGGACCGTGGACCGGATGACTTTCGCCGCCAGCAGGGCGAAGGCCCAGGAAAGGAGGGTGAGAATGAACATCATCCGCGCCTTGTGCTGGGCGAAAAACGCCGCGATGAGCACCGCGTAGACCGGCAGTTTGGCCCCGCAGTTCATGAAGGGGACCACCAGGAGCGTGGCGATCCTCTCTTTCGGGTCCCTGAGGGTCCGGGTCGCCAGCACGCCGGGTACGGCGCATCCGCCGGAGATGCCGCCGCTGATGATGAGGGCCATGACCGAATTTCCGTGCAGCCCGAACCAGCGCAGGACCCGGTCCAGCATGTAGGCCACCCGCGCCATGTACCCGGAGTCCTCGAGGATGGCGATGGCGAAGAACATGAACAGGATCAGCGGGACGAATCCCAGGACCCCCCCTACCCCGTCAATGACGCCCGATACCAGCATCGATCTCAGGTATCCGTCCGGAACGACGGTGGAAACAACACCCTTCAGCAGGTCGAAGAACGCCCCGAACCACTGGACCGGGATCTCGCTGGCCCAGAAGGTCACCTGGTAGATCCCGTACAGGATGGCCAGCATCAGCAGGGGCCCGATGACCCGGTTGGTAAGGACCTTGTCGATCTTGTCGGAGAGATTGAGGCGCAGATCGATCTTCCGCTTGACCGCCTGCCGGGTGACCGCGGCGATGTATCCGTACCGGTGGTCGGCCACGATCCCTTCCGGGTCCTCCTCCAGCGTGTCCATGATGTGGCGGGATATCTCCCGGCAGACCGTTTCGATCTTCCTGCCCGCCTCCGGATCCCGTCCGAGGAGTTCGACGATCTGCTTGTCCCCCTCCAGGCACTTGAGGGCCCGCCACCGGGAAGGATACTTGCGATCAAAGGCGCTGGATTCCTCGATAACGGCCTCGATCTCGTCAAGGCCGCGGTCGATGTCCATCCCGTAGGAAAGGACGGCCGGCCGCCACCCCGCGGCCGCCTCCGCCGTCTCCACCACACAGTCCAGGAGTTCACGGATCCCCTTGTTGGACCTCGCCACCATGGGGACCACCGGCACCTCCAGCAGCTCGGACAGCTTTTCGTGATCCACCAGGATTCCCCTCGACCCGGCCACGTCCACCATGTTGAGGGCCACCACCAGGGGGATCCCCAGCTCCTTGAACTGGATGGCAAGATAGAGATTCCGGTCGAGATTCGAGGCGTCCACGATGTCCACCACCAGGTCGGGCCGCTCGTTGATCAGGAAATCCCGGGCCACGATTTCCTCCAGCGAGTACGCGGTCAGGGAATAGGTCCCCGGCAGGTCCACCACCTGGATGTCGTACCCCCGGTGAGAGACCCTGCCCACCTTTTTCTCCACGGTGACGCCGGGATAATTGGCGATCTGCTGCCGGGCCCCGGTAATGGCGTTGAACACGGTGGTCTTTCCCGCGTTCGGGTTCCCGGACAGGGCGATGGTCAGCTTCTTTTTCATGTCGATTCTCCGTCACCCGGCGCCGGCGCGTCCACCTCCACCTCGATATGACTGGCCTCGTTGTTCCTGAGCGTCAGGACATAATCCCTGACCTTCACGGCCACCGGGTCCCTGAGGGGGGCCCTTCCCCGGACCTGAAGGGGGGTTCCGGGGACCAGGCCCATCTCCCGTATCCGTCTCCCCATGTCGCCCCCGGCCCCGACCTTCCGGATGATCCCCCTCTGGTTCTTCGACATCTCGCGCATGTTGATGATCTTTTTCATCCTGAAATCCGACTCCCGAAGTCCTGACGGTTTCGTAAAAACCCGATTTTTTCCCGCCGGGGCGGGATGCACCTTCCGTCGCCGCGGCGCACGGCCGGCGCGCCGCGTTCCTGAAAATTCCCGCGCCCCGGTCGGGCAACATAATTTAGGCATACCTAAAAACTTACGTTATGCCTTGAAATATCGGATACCCGCTAACGGGCCCCGTGTCAACCAAAAAATGCTCGGGGGACGCCGGGATGCCGGATATCCGGTTTTGTGCTATAAACGCCTGAATTGAGCAATCCAGGAACAAATGGACTCACCGCGCAGACAGAAAAACCGGCTCATTCTTCTCCTGCTCCTGGGAGCGATTGCCGCCGGGGTCCCCGGGACCCTCCGGGCCGGGGACGCCCTCCCCTTCGCGCCCGGCGAGCGGCTGGACTTCAGGGTCCGCTGGGGCATCATCCCGGCCGCGCGGGCCACGCTCCGGGTCCTTCCCATGACCACCGTCAACGGCGTCCCGTGCTACCACTTTGTCGCCACCGCCAGGACCCGGCCGCTGGTGGATCTTTTCTACAAGGTCCGGGACAGGATAGACGCCTATTGCGATGCCCGCATGACCCGCTCCCTTTTTTACCGGGAACGGCGGCTGGCGCGGAAGGAAAAAAACGTCACCGTCTCCTTTGACTGGAAACACCGGGTGGCGCGGTATTCAAGAAATGGAAAAAAGCGGGCCCCCGTCGCCCTGCTCCCCGGCACGTTCGATCCCCTTTCCATCTTTTACGCCTTCCGCCTGGCCGTGTTGACGGAAGGCGGGGAAATAGACCGGCCGGTGAGCGACGGCAAAAAGTGCGTCATGGGAAAGGCGCGGGTCATCCGCAAGGAGCGGATCCGGGTCCCCTGCGGGACATTCGCCACCTACCTGGTGGAACCGGACCTGGCGCATATCGGGGGAGTCTTCAAAAAAAGCAGGGGGGCGAAACTGCGGATATGGGTCAGCGCGGACCGGCGGCGCATACCGGTCCGCATCAAGAGCCGGGTCAGCGTGGGGAGCTTTGTTGCGGATCTGGTTTCCCGGCGGTTCCCGGCCGGGCCGGGTGAGGGCCCGGCCCGGTAGCGTGCCGCGGCCGGTTCCTATGGAACCGATTTCTGCCATTCCCGGGCAAAGATCGTGGCCACCTTGTCCACCTGCCCGGGATCGATCTTGAGCGCACGGGCCACTTCCGCGTAAAGACTGCGCCGGTCTTCGTTTTCCGCGGCCACCAGGGACTTGACGTTTCTTCTTTCCCTGAGGCCGAGCCCGCCGGTATCTCCGACGGAGACGTACCCGTCATCCCCTTCCCGCAGGATCCCTTTCTGGAAATAGGGCCGCATCCGGCCGAAACGGGCCTTCATCCTGGCCTTCAGGGCGCGGATGGTGGGGTTCGAAACGGTCGTCACCTCTTCGGCCCAGGCAACGCCGCCGGAGAAGGCCAGCAAGGTCCGCCGCAACAGCGAATCCTTCTGCTGTTCCGGGGCGGGCGTTCCCTTTCCTTCTTCCTGGCCTCGGATATCCTTGACGATCTCGCCGGCCACGGATTTCACCTTTTCCGCGGGAAAATAGATGTTGATGGTAACACAGGCGAACACCATCAGGGTGCCCAGTGCCGCCGCGATCCCCATGGTCTTGCGATGCGGTTTCATTTTTTTCCTCCCGTTTCTTTAAACTTGTCACCCCGCCGGGGCATCCGAAATTCAGGGAAATCCGGCGGCCGCAACACCCGTTACCGGATAACAGGGCCTCCCTTGGAGGCCGTCACCCGCCGGATCCGTTTTAACATGTCCTTGAAACTCGCCCGGTTGTCCGGGTTCTGGTTTACAATATTTACGCCTGAAAAGCCACCCCTTTTCACCAGGTACTCCTTCCCCCCCTCCCGGATGGTTCCGTTCACCCGGAACACGTCATTTTCCAGCGTGGCGTGAAGCCCGATCTTCTTGTATGAAAACTGCTTGAACAGGGAGGCGAACACGCCGGCGATTCCCATGAAGGGACTCTGACCCCCGCCGATGCGGGCGATGTTGTCCACGGCCTTCACGCTGATCTTCTGCCGGACCCCCTTTGTCTTGACCGTTTCCAGCAGCAGGTCGAACTTCTGGGGCTGACCATAAGCGATCTCCAGGTCCCGGATATAGCCCCTCAGGACGCCCTCGATCTTTCCGAAGGAGGTCCCCGTGGTGATCTCCGCCAGGCGGAGCCCGTCCCACCGGGCGCTCAGCCGGAAGAGCGGCGCGGGGCTGAAAAGCCCGGTCGCGCCCAGGTCGGAGATCACGATCCTCCCGCCGAAGACGTCCGCCCCGATGCTTCCCTTGGTGACCACGTTCCCGTTTTCAAAGCGGACCGGGTCGAGACGCCCGCTCACGCGCCCCTTGATCGGCCGGGGCCAGAGGCGGGCCAGGAGCGGATGGATGTCGATCTCCTCCATGCCGATGCGGGTCTCCACGCACCGGTCCGTGCGGAAGATCCGCCCGGCGCGGACCGGCCCGATACGGACCGTGCCGCCCGGGATCCGGAGGGAGGTCGGCCCCTTCACCCGGAGGGTTCCGGGTCCCGCGCTCAGGGACAGGTCCAGGGGCTGGGCCGGCAGAAAAGGGATGGACAGGGATGTGACGGTCAGGTGCCCGTTCAACGGGGACTCCCCCCCGTTTCCCGCCGCCGTCCGGTACCAGAGGGGAAGATCCAGGTCGATCCCGTCCACCCGCATCGCGGGATCGTCCGATGATACCCGTCCCCCGCGCCAGAGGAGGCGCCCCCTGACGTCCGATTCCGGCCCGTCCCGGGTCAAACGGAAATCCGCGGACACATCGCCCTTGAACTTCAATTTCGCCAGGGAAGGGATCTCGTCCTGGAAGGGTTCCAGGACAAAGTGTTCAAAAATCGGCGCAAGGGGCGTCCCCGGGACCGTCAGGAAAAGATCGAATTTCGGCGAGGCCGGATCATGGCAAAGGCTTCCCCGGAGCCGGGCGGACAGGATATGCCGGAACCCGGCCTCCAGGCGGGACAGGCGGAGACGGCGGTCCCGGACCGCGTAGGCCCCGTCCAGGGAGAAGAAGAGACCGTTTTCCTTGAGATCCACGTAATACCGGTCCAGGAGGATCTCCCCGGCATCCGCCCGAAGGGCCGCTTCGCCCGAAAACCGGTCCATGGACGCCCCGACGGCCCCGGACGCGTCCACGCCCAGGGAGATCTTTTCCCCGGTATAGAGACCGTCACCGCTTTCAAAGGAAAGTCCCCTGAGATCCAGCCGGGAACGGACGCGCCACCCGCCCCCCGGTTCATCCTCCGCTTCCACGCGGAAGGTATCGGTCCCTTCCAGTTTCCACCCCGGCGGGACCAGGCCCAGGGCCGCGGCCGCCGCCACGAGCCCGGTCTCGTCCCCTCCGCACGTGACCCGGAGATGCCCCCCGCCCGTCTCCAGCGAGACCCGGAGATGATGGAGGAGGCCGGATTCCAGGCGCAGGTCCGGAAGGGAAACCGATCCGCTTTCCACATCGAACGTTCCCGCGGCGGAACGGAGCCGGATATCCCGGACCCGGAGCTTTTTCCCGCCCCGGGGAAAGGCGACTTCAGGGAGGTGGAGCGCCAGTTTCGTGATTCGAAAGCGGGGATATTCCCCTGAAACGGAAAGGGCGGTCCCGAACGGCCCCAGGGCCGTTTCCCCGGCCCGGAGCGCGCCGTGATCCAGTTGGAGGCGGGCCGTGAGGCGCACACGGGGCAGGGTTCCCCGGACCCGGACCTGCCCCGACAGGTCCCCGGCCGCGCGGATCCGGCCGCGATGAAAGGTGACATGGTTTTTCCCGAAAAGGATCCGGAGGTCGCTTTCCAGGCGCAGGTCCTCCCGTATCCGGACGGCGCCGGAGAAACGGACAGGGCCTGAAAAATCGGCCGCCCCGGCCGCCGCCTTCACTTTTGGAGGAAGGAGGTCCGCCGCCTTCCGGGGCCACAGCCGTCCCTCCGACAGCCGGACCCGGATCCCGGATCCGTCCGCGATCCCGCCGTCCAGGCCGCCCGCCACGCTGAAGACATCCTTCAAACGGACCCGGAAACGGGGAACGCTCAAAACGCCCTGTGCGAAATCGAACCCGACGGCCGCGGAAAGACGCAGGTCCACCGGCGATATGGACCATCCGGGATCCATCCGGATTCCGGCATCCTCGATGCAAAGGTCCAGCGGATCGGCGGTCAGCTTCCGGGACGCGAAATCATACGCAAGGGTGATCCCGAGCGCGACCTTCCCGGCACGGGCCGCCGGCTGTTTCAAGACCGCCTTTTGAAGTGAAAAAACGGCCGGCCCCACGGTTACGCGGCCGCGGGCGCGGTCATACGAAAAGGCCGTCTTCAGGTCCATCTTCTCCGCGGCCGCGCCGTCGCCGCGGAACACCGCCCCGGAAGCGGACAAATCCCCTCCCACCACGGGACCGGAAAACGGAAAGGCATTCCGGGTGACCAGCAGAAGGCGGGGAATCGTCACGGAAATCTTTTGGGAAGGCCACCTGAAGCCCGCCCGGCAGGAGACGCGAAAAGGCCGTCCTTTTTCAAGGCGCGCCCGGATCCCGGCCAGGCTCAGTTCCCGGGCCCCGCTCCGGGCCGTCACCGTCCCGTTCGCCACCCTTGCGGCCTCGAAC
>CAZCVB010000023.1:0-16840 GCA_964501805.1 uncultured Desulfobacteraceae bacterium
CCTGTTCCTCCTCCTTTGGGGAAAGACGGATGGCGCCGGTGGATCCCACCCCCGAGGGGATATCTCTGAACAGGGCGGTGACCAGTTCCCTGATCCGGGGCCGGATATCCTCTTCCGTAAGACGGGTGGTCATGAGCCTGCAGCCGCAGTTGATATCATATCCCACGCCGCCGGGGGAGACGATCCCTTCTTCGAGGTCGAAGGCCGCGACGCCTCCGATGGGAAATCCGTATCCCCAGTGGATGTCGGGCATGGCCAGGGAATGTCCCACGATGCCCGGGAGCGTGGCCACGTTCGCCACCTGGATCAGGCTCTGGTCTTTCCGGATTTCCCGGATCAGCCCGGCATTGGAAAAAATAAGCCCGGGGACGCGCATGTCGCCGGTTTTTGGAATGATCCACCGGTAATCGTCTGTTCTTTCCAGCGTGATATCCATTGGCGTTTACCCGAGCCCCGGCACCCCATGAATGGAGGGCGCCTCGAAACAGGCGCTGCGTGGGATCCGGGTCTCACAGGTCAAGGATAATCCTTGCTTCCCAGTGTCGGCCTCTTCGGGCCACCTGGATCCCGTGATAAGTGACCGCCTTGATGTCGCGGGCGATTTCCAGGACCTCCGGGTCGAACCGGGCGGTCTCGAGAACCGCGTCCAGCCGGACGGGAGAAACAGAGATGACGTCGACCCCTGAGATCTGTTTTTCCTCTCCCTGGAAGAGATAAAGGATTTCCCCCAGCCAGCGGACCATGAGGTCTTCAATATCCCCGGCATCGACGGAGACCCGGGTCGTTCCGGTCCCCGGAGCGGGCGGCGCCCCGGTCATGAGATGGGTGAGGGCGAGGGCCGCGGACTCGAACAGGTCCTTGAGATCCTTGCCGTAGACGATGATCCCGAGGTCCGCCGTGTGGTCCATGAGGCGGTAATCCGGTTTTCGTGACCGCATGAAAAAATTCTATCCCGCGCCGGATTGAATGTCAAAACGGAATCACGGGACAGGGGGAAGAAAAACGCCGCGCGGAGGGTGTTTCCCGGACCCGCTTCTCCGGCTGAACCGGAGAAGGACCTTACATGATGATCACCTTTTGGATTGATATGGAGGGAAAAAACGATGAAATGTGCTTTCTGCAAGGGAACAATCGATGTGAAAGACCGGGTGGACAGGACCGCGACGTGTCCCCATTGCGGCAGAGACCTGAGGTGCTGTCTTCAATGCAAGTTCTATGATCCCCATGCCTACAATGACTGCCGGGAAGTATCGGCGGAGCGGGTGGTGGACAAGGAGCGGGCCAATTTTTGCGACTATTTTGTCCCTGCGGGATCGACCCGCCGCAACGTGAATACCGCCCGGGAGGCGAAGCAGGCCCTGGAGGCGTTGTTCAAGAAATGACACCCGCCCCGTATGCCGGAAGATGGTGTTCCGGTACATCTTTGAGCCCCGGGAGACGTTGATCTTTTTCCGAAATCACCGGGTCCTTCACGGGCCAGGCGATGCCCATGGCCGGGTCCGACCACAGGATTCCGAATTCATCCTCCGGGGCGTAGAGGTCACTGCATTTGTAAATGACATCCGCGGTCTTGCTCAAAACAGCGTACCCGTGGGCAAATCCCTCGGGAATAAAGATCTGGCGCCTGTTTTCCCCGGACAGGCGGACGCCCACCCATTTTCCGAAAGTGGGGGAGCCGTACCGTATATCCACGGCCACGTCGAAGATCTCCCCCGTCACCACGTAGACCAGCTTTGCCTGTGGATGATTCATCTGGTAGTGAAGTCCCCGCAGGACCCCCTGTCGCGAGCGGGCGTGATTGTCCTGCACGAACCGCCGGCGGATGCCGATCCCGGCATACTTCTTTTCGTGGTATGTCTCCATGAAAAATCCCCGGCTGTCCTCGAATCGTGGCGGTTCGATCAGGAAAACGCCGGGGAGCGAGGTGTCAGAAAAATGTATCGTCACGGGGCGCCTCTTCCTCCATGATTTGTACCAGGTATCTTCCGTATTCGTTCTGTAACATATCGTTGGCCAGGTGCTTCAGTTCTTCCCGGGAGATGTATCCCAGGCGGTAGGCGATCTCCTCGATACACGCGATCTTGAGTCCCTGCCGCTCCTGCACGGCCCGGATGTAACTGGAGGCCCGTTCCAGCGATTCGTGGGTCCCGGTGTCCAGCCAGGCGAACCCGCGCCCGAGTCGTTCCACCTGGAGACGCTTTCTCCGGAGATATTCCAGATTGACATCGGTGATCTCCAGCTCGCCGCGGTCCGACGGCGTCAGCCCTTCCGCGATCTCCACCACCTGGCTGTCGTAAAAGTACAGGCCGGTGACCGCGTACCTGGATTTCGGCCGTCCCGGCTTTTCTTCTATGCTGATGATGTTCCCGGCGGCGTCGAATTGAACCACTCCGTATCGCTCCGGGTGGCGGACCGGGTACCCGAAGATGACCGCGCCGCTCCGGATGCGGGCGTGCTTCATCAGAATTTCCGAAAAACCGTGACCATAGAAGATGTTGTCTCCCAGGATCAGCACCACCGGTTCATCCCCGATGAAATCCTTGCCGATGATGAACGCCTGGGCCAGGCCTCCGGGATGGGGCTGTTCGGCGTAAGAAAAGGAGAGGCCGTAGCGGGATCCGTCCCCCAGCAGTTTCCTGAAAAGGGGAAGGTCCTCGGGCGTGGAGATGATCAGTATCCGCCGGATTCCCGCAAGCATGAGAACGGACAGGGGATAATAGATCATGGGCTTGTCGTAGACCGGCATGAGCTGCTTGCTGACCACCCGCGTAATGGGGTACAGCCGCGTACCGGATCCGCCGGCCAGGATGATGCCTTTCATGACAAATAGATCCTTTTCTGAAGGTTGCACCTGTTTCGGTGAATTCGAAAAACGCGCGAGAGGAACGTCCGGCGGCCTCACATTCCGTAATGCTCCGCCACCCACGACCGGTACGCCCCGCTCTTTACCCGCCCGACCCAGCGGGGATGGGCAAGATACCAGTCGATGGTCTTGCGGATCCCCGATTCAAGGGTCTCCCCGGGACGCCAGCCCAGTTCCCGCCGCAATTTTGAAAAATCAATGGCGTATCGCCGGTCATGTCCGGGCCGGTCCCGGACGAACGTGATGAGCTGTTTTCTCGGGCCGCGCCCTTCCCGGGGCCGCTTCTGATCCAGGATGTCGCAGACCAGTTCCACGATCCGGATGTTTTCCATCTCCTGGTTCCCGCCGATGTTGTAGGTGCCGCCCCTCTCGCCCCGTTTCATGATGCTCCAGATCGCCCTGCAATGATCCTCCACGTAGAGCCAGTCCCGCACATTGCGCCCGTCCCCGTAAACCGGTAGCGGCAATCCCTCGAGGGCGTTCAGTATCACGAGGGGGATCAGTTTTTCCGGGAACTGGTAGGGCCCGTAGTTGTTGGAGCAGTTGGAGACGGTGACGGGCAGGCCGTAAGTCCGGTGGTAGGCCCTCACCAGGTGGTCGGACGCGGCCTTTGAGGCGGAATAGGGGCTGTTGGGCCGGTAGGGGGTCTGTTCGGTGAAGGACCCCTCCCGGCCCAGGCTGCCGTAGACCTCGTCCGTGCTGACGTGATGAAAGAGCGCCAGGCGGTCCCCGGCCCGCCTGGCCAGCTCCAGAAGGTTGAACGTCCCGACGATATTGGTCTGTATGAACGCGCCGGGCGTCGAGATGGACCTGTCCACGTGGGATTCCGCGGCGAAATGACAGACAGTGTCGATTTGATGATCGTCCCATACGGTCGCGAGGGCCTCAAGGTCACAGATGTCGGCCTTGACAAAAGAGTACCTCTCCGGAAACTTCCGGGCGATGTCCGACAGATTTTCGGGATTTCCCGCATAGGTGAGCTTGTCGATGTTGACCACGCGCCCTTCAAAGTCCGAGTCCTCCAGCAGGTAACGGATGAAATTGGTCCCGATGAATCCGCACCCGCCGGTCACCAGCATGCTTTTCATTATGTTCACCTTTCCCGGCCGGTATCATGAACGGGATGCTTCCTCTTGTCCTTCCCGGTCAAAGGACCTGACCGCGGCCGGGACATCGTCGAGGATGTCGAATATCCGGTCCAGCCGGGTGAGTTCGAAAACGGAGCGCACGGCGGTTTGAAGGGCCGCGACCTTGATGTCGCCCCCCCGCCTGTTTACCGAACGAAGATCGGCCACCAGCGCCCCCAGCCCGGAACTGTCAATAAAATCGACCGCGGCCAGATGGACCACCAGGCGGACGCGGTCTTTCTCCACCAGGCGTTCGACCTCGGCCCGGAACGCTTTTGCCGAGGTCGCGTCGAGCCGCCCCTTCAGGCGCAGCACCGCCGCCTTCCCCATTTCTTCCAGATTGATTTCCATCCGGATTCCTCCCTGTTTCCGGCCGGGCCGGAAGGTCCGGGCGCGGTTCGTATCCATCGGCCCTTTTTAATCTCGCAAGCTCCTGGAGTCAAGCGGTTCACGGTCCTGTTGCGCGGCGATTTTCCTGAAACCCGCCCGTCCCGGTTCAGCGCCGGTCCCTCATTTTATCCGGCAGAAGGTAGGTCATGCGAAGGTAATTTTTCCCGTCGCGCCTTTCGTATGAGACCGTGTCCATGATCTCCCGGATGATGAGGAGTCCTCTTCCCCTCTCCGGGATCTGGTCGATGTCCCGGACCGGCCGGTCAGGGCCCTTACCGGCGGGTGGCGAACCGGGCGATGGCGGTCATGAACCGGTCCGCGTCCGGTCCTTCCCGGGACAGGAACACGACGAAATAACAGGACGGGCTTCCCTTTTTCTCCACATACCCCGCCCGGGTCCGGATCCCGGTCAGGGACCCGGTCTTGTAAAGGATGTTCCCTTTCCGGTTGAGGAGGTGCCGGTAGGGTCTGAACGCCGTCAGGACCGCCAGCATGTCCCGCGCGGAAAGGCGGTTTTTTCTTGAGATGCCGGACCCCTCCACCATGTTCAGGCCAGCGAGATGAAGCTCTCCTCTCGCGTATTCCCTGACGGCACGGACCCCTTTTTCCAGGGAGCCGGGGGGGCCGTAGACCCGTGCCCCGATGCAGAGCAGGATCTGGTTGGCCATGAAGTTGCTGGAGAACTTCAGCATCTTTCCGACCGCTTCCCGGAGCGTGAAGCGGGAGCGGTAGGTGAGCACCGGCCGGATGCCGGATCCGGCCGTCCCCCGCCGGATCGTGCCGGTGATCCGGATCCCCTCCCGCCGGAGAAAATAGCGGAAGAGTTCGCCGGCATACCGGGTGGCTTCCGCCGGGTCGTGGGTAAAGGTGTAGCGCCCCCTTTTCAGTCCCAGGGAACGGATTTTTTTCACGGCATAGGGGATGAGGGGCGTCTGGGGTTCGGCGGAGACCATGGATCCGTCTTGGCGCGTGTCAAAAAAGATGGTGTTGAAGTTGGCGCACAACGCGCCCACGGGCGCGTCATAGGGGTTGGTGGAACGGTTTTCCCCGGGAATGATCACCGGCGTTTCAAAATAGGTGTCATCCAGGATGAGGTCCCGGGCGAACAGGACCTTCCGTGCCACTCGGGCGGCGATTTCCCGCCACGCTTCGGAGATGAGGAGCGGATCCCCGTATCCTTTCAGGATCAGGTTGCCGGCGGCGTCACGATACAGTTCGGTCCTGAAGCGGTAACAGGGACCCAGGTAATGAAAGGCCGCGAGCGAGGTGAGCAGCTTCAGCGTGGAGGCGGGGATGCATGGACGGGACGCGTTCCTTTCAAAAAGGATCCCGCCGTCGGGGGCGGCGGCGAGAAGGACGTCTCCGGGGCGGACCGCGCCGTGGAATTCCGGGACCGCCCCGGCCCGGGACCGGGCCGGGAGGAGGCACAGGATCAGAAACAGGACAGGGAAGCACGCCCGGCGGCCGAATGGTTTTGCGTTGACCATTCTCCGCAGATGTTTTAGGTTTTCGCTGGCGAGAGGGGGCATGCTTCCGGGGTGGCGGCGGCCGGTTCCGGCGCCCGGTGGTCCGGGGTTTTTTCGGGTAAAGGCCGGTCCAGGAGGTCTTCGATGATGTCGATCCTGGCGGAGACCGGTTTTCGCCTGTCGATGAAAAAATGATATTCGCCGTTGATGCGGCACAGGCCTCCCTTCAGCTTCAGGCCGGCCGCTTCCAGAAGGTCGTAATGGAGATGGATCCCCCTCTCCGCGGCCCGCTCCTCCAGTTCGGCCAGGCGGGCGGCGCGTTTCGGTGAGGCCGGTGTCTTTTTTCTTGCTGATCCCATGGGTCCTGCCGTATGTCCTTGTGAATGACCCGGCTTATACCATAAAGGCCCTTTCATTTCAAACCCGCATCGCGCCTCCCTCCCGTCCGCCTGAAACATGCGGCGCCGCAGCGGAGCGGTGTTCGGAAGCACGATGCGGATGCAGGGAGATGTCCGTTGAGCGCACATTTTGAATCCATCGACCAGGTGATGACCGAACTGGCCCGGGAGCGGTATATTGCCGACCGTTCCCTGGCAACGGTCCTTTTCCTGGCCCGGTGCCTGGAAAAGCCCGTCTTTCTGGAAGGGGAACCGGGGGTGGGAAAGACGGAAGTGGCCGTGGTCATGTCGCGCCTCTTTGACACGGAGCTGATCCGGCTCCAGTGCTACGAGGGCCTTGACGCCGCCTCGGCCCTCTATGAGTGGGATTACCCGAGGCAGCTTCTCCAGATCCGGATGCAGGAGCAGGACGGTCTGGACAGGGAGCGCATGGAGCGGACCATCTACAGCCGCCGGTTTCTCATCAAACGCCCCCTGCTGGAGGCCATCCTGGGTTCGGACGGGAACCCGCCCGTCCTGCTGATCGATGAGATCGACCGGTCCGACGAGGAATTCGAGGCCTTCCTCCTGGAAGTCCTCGCGGACTTCCAGGTGACCATCCCGGAGATCGGGACGCTGAAGGCCGCGGACAGGCCCCTGGTGGTGGTCACTTCCAACCGGACCCGGGACGTGCATGACGCCCTGAAGAGACGGTGCCTTTACCACTGGATCGATTATCCCTCCTTTGACAAGGAATACCGGATCGTCATGGCCCGGATCCCCGGCATTGAGAAGACATTCGCCAGGCGGATCACGGCCTTCATGCAGGCGCTCCGGGGCGAGGATTTCCTGAAACGGCCCGGGATCTCGGAGACCCTGGACTGGGCGCGGGCCCTCATGGCCATGCACGTGGATCATCTCGATGCGGACGTGGTGGCGGCGTCCATCGGGTGTATCCTGAAATACCGGGAAGACATCCGGAAATTCAGGGAAGAGATATGGGCGGATCCCGAAAAACGCGCCGCCTGTCTCCGGGGTCCCGCCGAAGGGTCCGGCGGCCGGACTTCTATCCAGTCATGAAAAGCGTTCCAGACCATCAGTCGCAACCCGTCGGTCCCGGCCTGGCGGGAGAAGTGATCCGGTTCGCCCTTTTTCTCAGGGAAAAGGGCTTCAGGGTGTTTCAGAGCGGTGTTCACGACGTGCTCCGCTGCCTTGAGCGGATCGAGATCTCCAGGCGGGACGATTTCCTGGCCGCGCTTCGGGCGGGACTGGTGTCGAGCGATCTCGAGTGGGCCCGGTTTCCGGCGCTCTTCGAGGCGTTCTGGGACCGGCGGTCCCGCGAACCCGCGCCTGAACCGCCTGCCCCCCGGCGGCGGGTGGACGTGCCCGATCCGGAACCCGAATCCGGCGGGGAAGCGTCGTCCCGGCTTACGGGAAGGATGGAAGGACCCGGGGAAAAGGAATGGCTGGAGGGAGTGGCCTACAGCCCGGTCTCCCGGGTGGAAAAAAAGGATCTGGGCCGGTTCGATCAGCAGGACATCCAGGTGGCCCGGCTGGTCCTCAACCGCATGATAACCCCCTTCAGGCTCCACCGGACGCGCCGTTTCGCCCGGTCCCGGAAATCGGGAAAAATGGATTTCCGGCGCATCATGAAACGATGCACCCGGAATGAGGGCATCCCCCTGGCGCTCTATTTCAAGGGGAAAAAGAAACGGCCCAGGCGGCTGGTGGTGCTGGCGGACGTGAGCGGTTCCATGGAACGATATGCGCGGTTCGTCATGCCGTTTATCCTGGGTCTGCGGGGGACGGGATCGAAAACCGAGGTCTTTGTGTTCGCCACGCGCCTGGTCTCCGTGACCTTCGCCATCCGTCGCCTGAGCCTGGACGCGGCCCTGTCCCGGATATCGAAGGAGGTGCCGGACTGGTCGGGCGGGACCCGGATCGGGTACGCGCTTCACCAGTTCAACCTCGAACACGGTCGCAGGCTTCTGGGCCGGCGGACGGTGGTGGTGATCCTGAGCGACGGATGGGATCTGGGAGGGAAGGCCCTGTTAAGGGAAGAAATGGCCGCCCTCCACCGGGAGGCGCATTGCATTATCTGGCTGAATCCCCTTGCCGGGGATCCGGACTACCGGCCCCTGTGTCACGGCATGAAGGTCGCGCTTCCCTATGTGGATTATTTTCTGCCGGCCGACAGCCTCGAGAGCCTCAGGCGCGTGGGCCGGGTGATCTCCCGCGTGGCGGCATGACCCGTCGCATTCCCGGCGGCGCTCGAACCGGGACACGGCGAAACGGCGATGCGGGGAGCGGAGGCGTTCCATCGGTTTCGCCGGAGCGGTTTACTAAAAATACCGGCTTGTCTTCCCGTTTTTCTCCAGCATCCCCCGGGCCACCAGAAGGGTCTGGTTCCGGTCCTCCATGTGCAGGGCCTGTTCCAGCCCGCCGGCGTCCAGATTCATGTTGATGGCCTCCTTGGTGAGCCGGAGGCCCATGGGGTTTTTCCCGTTCATGGTGCGGGCGAGTTCCAGGGCCGTTTCCATGAGGGCCTCCCGTTCCACCAGCCGGCTTGCCAGGCCCAGGGACATGGCTTCTTCGGAAGACATGAAATTGCCCGTGAGCATGAACTCATAGGCCCTCCCGGCCCCGATGAGGCGCGGGAGGAAGTAACTGCACGCCATGTCCGCCCCGCCGAGGCCGATGTTGATATATGCGGCCGAGAAACGGGCGTCCGGCGAGATCACCCGCACGTCGGAGGCGAGGGCGAAGCTGAAACCGAGGCCCGCCGCCGCGCCGTGGACCATGCAGATAACGGGCTGGGGTGCCCGGCGCATGGCGAGGGTCAGCCGCGCCAGGCGGGACTGGAACCGGTAAAACGCCTCCGTGTTCATGGCAGGGGCCAGCTTCATGATTTCTTTCATGTCCAGCCCGGCGCAGAAACCCCGATCCCCGTTTCCCCTGAGGATAATGACGCGGGTGTCCGGATCCCGGCATTGTCCTTCCCAGAAGGCTTCCAGTTCTTCCATCATCCGCCGGCTGACCGAGTTGTAGCGCCGGGGACGGTTCAGCGACAGGATGCCGATCCCCTGTTCCGGTTTTTCATAATGGATGGTTTCGGTTTCCATTGATGTTCCTCCGTTTTGCGGTGGTCTTCGTCCCTGCAGCAGACCCGCCGTTTTCCAGGGTCTTTTCTCCTTGATGACGCCGGGTGTTTGCTCTATATTCACGGCGGTGGCGCAGGGCCGCGCTTCTCCCGTTTCCCGGGGCGAGAGGGGTGAAAGGATCTCTCCGCGCCCATGCTGAGAAACCCCATGGTGGATAAGACCTTCAAAAAACTGGTATCGGACAGGGAGAACCTGTCGCGGATCCTGGATAATCTTTCGGAAGGCATCATAGCGCATGATACGCACCGGCGCATCCTGTTTTTTAACCGGGCCGCCGAACAGATCACCGGGTACGACCGGAACGATGTGGTGGGTCGCGACTGCCACGAGGCGTTCGGGAGCCCGTTTTGCGGCGGCCGGTGCTCTTTTGAGGACGGGCCGCCCGCTTCCCTGGACCATGTCGAGTACCCTCTCAATATCGTGAACCGGTCCGGCGAGCCCCGCCGGCTCGAGATGCGCCTGAGCGGGATGGACGACGCCGCGGGCGCCTTTTCCGGGGTCATCGCCGCTTTCAGGGACGTTACCGACCTGATCGATCTCCAGATCGAACAGGGAAAACTGAAGGGCTTTGCCGGGATCATCGGCCGGGACCCCGCCATGCGACGGGTCTTTCGCCGGATCCGCGAGATGGCCGCCAATGATTATCCCGTGCACATCAGTGGTGAAACGGGAACGGGCAAGGAACTGGTGGCCGCCGCCATCCACAGCGAGAGCCGGCGGGGCGGGGCCCCCTTTGTCCCGGTCAATTGCGCGGCACTGCCCGAGGGACTCCTGGAGAGTGAACTTTTCGGCCACGTGAAAGGCGCCTTTACCGGAGCGGTGCGCGACAAGAAGGGCCGGTTCGAGCTGGCGCACGGCGGGACCCTTCTGCTGGACGAGATCGGGGACCTGCCCGGAACGGTCCAGGCCAAATTGCTGCGGGTCCTCCAGGAACAGGCGTTCGAACCGGTGGGCGGCGAGAGAACGGTGCGCGTGGACGTGCGGATCATCAGTGCCACCCACCGGGACCTGAAACGCGAGATCGCCCGCGGCCGGTTCCGGGAAGACCTCTATTACCGGATCAACGTGGTTCCCATTCAGCTACCCCCCCTGAGGAAGCGGAAAAAGGATATTCCCCTGCTGGCGGAATACTTCATGGAGAAGGCGGCGGAAGAGGGGCAGGAGAGCGCGGGTTTTTCCGCAGACGCCCTCTCCCTCATGACACGCTATCCATGGCCGGGGAATGTCCGGGAACTTCAGAGCGCCGTCCGCTTCGCCCTTGTCAGGTGCAGGGGACGCATGATTCTCCCCAGGCACCTTCCCCTGGAACTGAGAAACTGGAAAGACACCGCCCCTTCCAGGGGGCCTTCCCGGAAACTGGATGCCCGGAGCGTCCGGTCCGCCCTCGCCGAAACCGGCGGCAACAAGGCCCGGGCGGCCCGGCTCCTCGGCGTGGGACGGGCGACCCTGTACCGTTTCCTGGCGGATTACCCGGATGTCGTCCGGGCGCCGGTTCAACCGGAACGCTGACCTGCAGGTGGCCCCTCCCTTCCGCCGCTGTCTGGAGCGGAGTTTGACTTGAGTTGCATAATTTGAGATATTAAAAAATTTCAAATCCGACCGGAGGCGTATTTCATGAATTACAAGAAAACACTCAACCTGCCCAGGACCCGGTTTCCCATGAAGGCCAACCTGGTGCGGAAGGAACCCGAACTCCTCGACAGATGGGAAAAGATGGACCTGTACGGGCTGATCCGCCGCACTTCCAGGGGCCGGAAGCGTTACATGCTTCACGACGGGCCGCCCTACGCCAACGGGCATATCCACATGGGCACGGCCTTCAACAAGATACTGAAGGACATCATCATCAAGTCGAAGCAGATGGCGGGATTTGATGCGCCCTATGTCCCGGGCTGGGACTGCCACGGCCTTCCCATCGAACACCGGGTGGACAAGGAACTGGGGCCCCGGAAGCGCGGGATGTCGCAGGTGGACATCCGCAGGCAATGCCGGGCCTACGCGGAGAAATATATCGATATCCAGCGGGAGGAGTTCAAGCGTCTCGGCGTGCTGGGGGAATGGGACCGGCCCTACCTGACCATGAACTACCCGTATGAAGCGACCATCGTCCGCGAGTTCGGCAAATTCGCCCTCAACGGTAGCCTGGTTCGCAGCAAAAAACCCATCTACTGGTGTATTTCCTGCCGCACGGCCCTGGCCGAGGCCGAGGTGGAGTATGACGAGCACACCTCTCCCTCCATTTTCGTCAAATTCCCCATGATTTCGGACCTGGGGGACCGCTACCCCTCCCTCAAAGGAAAGCGGGTTTTCGTGGTCATCTGGACCACCACGCCGTGGACCCTCCCCGCCAACCTGGCCATCGCGCTTCATCCGGACCTGGCGTACGTGGCCGCGGACACGGGAAACGGAGAGGTCTTCATCCTGGCGGAGGGACTGCTGGATGTGTGCATGGACACGTTCGGGATCCGTTCCCACACGGTCCTTCAGGAGCTGAAGGCCCCGGACCTCGAAGGGCTGGAGGCGCGGCATCCCCTGTACGACCGGCCTTCCGTGATCGTCCTGGCGCCCTACGTGACCCTGGAGGCGGGCACGGGATGCGTCCATACCGCGCCGGGACACGGCCGTGAGGACTATGAGACCGGCCTGGCATATCACCTGGACACCTATTCGCCGGTGGACGATTCCGGCGCGTTTACGGACGACGTGGAATTTTTCGCAGGGCGGAAGGTATTCGATGCCAACCAGGCGGTCATCGAGAAACTGCGGGAGGCGGGGGCGCTCCTGAAGGTCCAGGACATCACCCACGAATACCCGCACTGCTGGCGCTGCAAGCAGCCTGTGATCTTCCGCTCCACCGAGCAGTGGTTCATCTCCATGGAAAAAAACGATCTGCGCAAAAAGGCCCTGGAGGCCATCCGGAAAGGGTCGTGGATCCCTTCATGGGGCAGGGACCGCATCTACGGCATGATCGAGAAGCGGCCGGACTGGTGCATCTCCCGGCAGCGGGCGTGGGGTGTCCCCATCACGGTGCTGTTCTGCGAGGCGTGCGGCGAGGTGGTGATTTCCCGGGAGATCATCGACCATGTCAGCCGAATGGTGGAAGAGGAGGGCGTGGATATCTGGTTTACGAAATCCGAAGCGGAACTGGTGCCGCCGGGCACGCGGTGCCCCGGCTGCGGCGGAGACCGGTTCAGAAAGGAAACCGATATCCTCGACGTGTGGTTCGACTCGGGCGTCAGCTACGCCGCCGTCATGGAAAAACGGGATTACCTGGACAGTCCCGCGGATCTCTACCTGGAAGGGAGCGATCAGCACCGGGGATGGTTCCACAGTTCCCTCCTCTGTTCGGTGGGTACCCGCGGGGTGGCCCCCTATAAAGGGGTCCTCACCCATGGATTTGTCGTGGACGGATCCGGAAAGGCCATGCACAAGTCGTCCGGAAACGTTGTCTCCCCGGAAGAGCTCATCAGGGAGTACGGCGCGGAGACGCTTCGTCTCTGGGTGGCGGGAGAGGACTACCGGGACAACATCCGGCTGTCGAAGGAGATCCTTCAGCGGTTGACGGACGCCTACCGGCGCATCCGCAACACCTGCCGGTACATCCTGGGAAACCTGGACGACTTTGATCCGGAGACGGACCGGGTGCCGTACCCGCAGATGGAGGAACTGGACCGCTGGGCCCTGCACCGGGTCCGGGAGCTGAGCGAACGGGTCAGGGCCTCCTATGAATCGTTTGATTTCCACCTGGTCTATCACAGCCTGCACAATTTCTGCGTCCTGGACCTTTCGGCCTTCTACCTGGATATCATCAAGGACCGGCTCTATACCTCCCCCCCGGCCTCCACGGCGCGGCGGTCCGCGCAAACGGCCATGAACGACATCCTGGAGGTGCTGGTCCGCCTCATGGCGCCCATCCTCTCTTTCACCTCGGACGAGATCTGGCAGTACATGAAGGGGGATCGGCCGGAGAGCGTCCATGCGGATCTTTTCTACCGGCTGGATGATGCCTGTGACGACCCGGAACTGGCCGCCCGCTGGGAAGCGATCATGGCGGTTCGGAAGGAGGTCACCCGCGCACTGGAGAACGCCAGGAAAGAGAAGCTCGTCGGGCATTCCCTGGATGCCGCCGTCACCCTGGGCCTGTCATCCGAACGCATGGAAACGCTGGCCCCTTACCGGGATCAGCTCAGGTCCATCTTTATTGTTTCCTCGGTGGCGCTTGCGCCGGTGGAGGAACTCCGGGACCTGCCGGAGAATGAAACCGTCCCCGGGCTCAGGATAAAAATCGCTCCTTCTCCCGATGCCAAGTGCGAGCGGTGCTGGATCCACGATCCGTCGGTCGGCGGCGACAGCCGCTATCCCGGTATCTGCAGCCGATGCGTGGACGCCCTGGTGGAAATGGGGTGGACGGAGACGTGAAAAAAGATCTCCACCGGCTGTTCCTGCCCGCGGTTTTCATCGTCGTCCTGGACCAGGTCTCCAAGTGGACCGTGGTCCGGTTTATTCCCCGGTCCGAATCGATCCGCGTGACGGAATTTTTCAACCTGGTCCATGTGCGGAACCGCGGCATGGCCTTCGGGATCATGAACCGGCCGGACCTGCCTGCCGGGTATTACCTGTTGCTGGCGGGGACCCTGGCGGCCGTGGTCCTGATATCGGTCTTTCTTTTCAGGCTCAGGGAGCGGGACCTGCGCATGGGATGGGGTCTTTCGCTTGTTCTCGGAGGGGCGGTGGGGAACCTGGTGGACCGGCTCAGGTACAGGGCGGTCATCGATTTCCTGGACGTCCATTTATGGGGATATCACTGGCCGGCCTTTAACGCGGCCGATTCCGCCATTACGGTGGGCGTGTTTCTGCTGGCCGCGGCATGGATATTTCGTGCCCCGGATTCCGGCCCGGACGGGAAGGGACCCCCGTGATCCCGGCGGTTGCGGCCGGGATGTCGCCCCCCATGAGCCCTCCCGATTGCGAAGCAATTCGGCGGAACCCGTGGGGCCCTACCGTTTTTCCCGGGCAATGGCCGGAAGCCCCCTGACAAAAACCGGCCGGGGGGGCCGGCGCATGTGCGGAGGACGGTTACTTCTGGTATTTGAAGGAGAGGTTGACCCGGGTTCGAAAGGATGTCACCTTCCCGTTGGTCACGATCATGTCCAGCTTCGTGACCTCTGCGATCCTCAGGTCCTTGAGGCTTTCTCCCGCCGTTTCCACCGCGGTCCGTGCGGCGTCCTCCCAGGACGTGTCACTGGTCCCCACCAGTTCGATGATTTTATAGATGCTTCCCGCCATGATTGTCCTCCTTTCAAGGGGATCTGTTTTCATGAAGCAGACAGACCGGTTACAGGGCTGAGTCAAAAAAACCGGTGATGTCCCGGGAGGAACACCACCGGTTTTTGTTCGTGGGGTCTCCGTGTTAGCGGTTGGCCTTCCGGATACCCAGCTGGTCGAGGGCGATGATCCATTTGCAGATGTTGGAGGATCCCTCAACCATGAAATAAGGCGGCGCGTCCCGGTAATAGCGGGCCACCGGATATTCGGTGGAATATCCGTAGGCGCCGAGGATCCGCATGGCCATGCGCGCGGCCTTTTCAGCGATTTCACCTGCCAGGTACTTGGCATGGGCCACTTCCAGGGTGTTTCCCAGCTGGCCCTGGTCCTTCTGCCATGCGGCCTTGTAAACCATCAGCCGGGCCGCCTCGATTTCCGTCGCCACCTGGGCGATCATGTCCTGGTTCATCTGGAAGGTGCCGATGGATTTCCCGAACTGCTCTCTCTCCTGGCAATAGCTGGTGACGGCGTCCAGGCAGGCCTGCGCCAGGCCGACGCCGCCGGCCGCGGCCGAAAGGCGGGACTGGTTGAGCGATCCGAAGACGATCTTGGCGCCGTCGCCGGGATTCCCGAGAATATTCTCCTTGGGGACCTTCGTGTCCTCGAGGTAGAGTTCGCCGGTGGGGGTGGAACGGGTGCCCATCTTGTCCAGGTCGGTGGTGGTCACCCCGTTAAAATTTTTGGGCTCGACCACGAAGGCGGAGAGGCCCTTTCCCCTGGCTTCCCGGTCGGTATAGGCATAGTAGATGACGACATCCGCGGCGGACGCGTTGGAGATCCACGTCTTGGATCCGTTCAGGACCCAGTGGTCCCCCTTGTCCACGGCGGTGGATTTCAATGCCATGACGTCCGATCCGGCGTTCGGTTCCGTAATGCCGAAACACCCCAGGTACTCGGCGCTCACCAGCTTGGGAATATATTTTTTCTTCAATTCCTCGGAACCGTACCGGTAGATGGTAAAGGCGCATCCCAGGGTCTGCATGTTGATCTGGACCCTCAGGGAACTGGACGCCCGGGCGATTTCCTCTGTGAGAATCATGGCGGCCATCCATCCCATCTCGTTTCCGCCGTACTCCTCGGGTATCACGGTGCCGAAAAAGCCGAGTTCGGCCATGGGCTTGATGACCTCTTCATAAGGGAGATAATGTTTTTCATCCCATTCGTCCGCAAACGGTGCAATCTTTTCGGCTGCAAAATCACGGGCCATTTCCCGCAACATCTGCAGTTCCTCGCTCAAAGCAAAATCCATAAATTTACCTCCTCAAAGATTTCGGGGAACAGGTCCCCGTTCAAAAATAATAAAACTAAAAATTTCCTTTTTATCATGTATGGAGAAAAATTGCAATAAATTTGTCCGCTTTTACCACTGCCCGCCGATTTTTCCGGGGGGAGGGGCGGTTCAAGGATGCGGCGGGACTACAGGTCGCAGCGGAGACAGCGGCGGGCCTCCAGGCGGGCGGTTTTTTCGTCCAGCCCCAGTTCCACCTCCCTGAAATTGTCGATCCGTTTGCTCACCGGCAGTTCCTCCATTTTGGGGCGGACCAGGGCCTCGTCTTCATCGGTCAGCTCCAGGCGGTCCACCGTCAACTGGGGCTTGGGATACCAGTATCCTGCATAGGGGGCCCCGCGGAGATAACAGTCGATGGAAACCGCGGCCCGGTGACCGGATGCGATGGCCTCCACCACCGTTGCGGGCCCGGTGACCGCGTCGCCGCCGGCGAAAAACCCGGGCACGTTGGTGGCGAGCGTCTTTTCGTCCACCTCGAAATAGTTCCGGCGGCCGATGGAGAAGGGATGGTCTTCACCGAGGAACGACAGGTCCGGCCTCTGGCTGATGGCCGGGATGACCACGTCGCAGTCGATCACGAACTCGGAACCCTCCACCGGAACCGGACGCCTGCGCCCGCTGTCATCCGGTTCTCCCAGTTCGTTCCTGAGGCATTCCATGCCCGTGACCCTGCCGTTTTCCCCCAGGATACGCACCGGCGTGGTCAGAAAGTCGATGCGGATTCCCTCTTCCAGCGTCGCCGCGATCTCGGCGGGATTGGCCGGCATCTGTTCCTGCTGGCGCCGGTAAACGATGTGGACCTCTTCCGCGCCCAGCCGGAGGGACGTCCTGGCCGCGTCGATG
>CAZCVB010000024.1:0-9019 GCA_964501805.1 uncultured Desulfobacteraceae bacterium
CGCCATCATGGGCGGACTGGTGGTGGGTGTCTCCATGCTGGACTTGACGGTGAATTCCTACATGGCCCAGACCATCCGGACCCTGACCCTTTTCGACGTGTACTGGGGGTTTTTCAAAAGCGCGGTGTTCGCCCTCCTGATTGCATGGATCGGCTGCCTGAGGGGATTCCAGGTAAGGGGAGGCGCGGCTGCCGTGGGTCAGGCCACCACGTCCGCGGTGGTGAGCAGCATCTTTCTCATTATTGTCATGGACTCCGTTTTTTCAGTAATTCTGCGCTACTGGGGATGAAACACCGGTGACCACAAGAGAAAAGATGATCCATGTAAGGGACCTGGTGGGCGGATACGGGGAGGAGATCATCCTCGACCGCGTCTCCTTTGACGTGTACCGGGGGGAGATCTTCGTGATCCTGGGCGGGAGCGGGTGCGGCAAAAGCACCCTGCTGAAGCACCTGATCGGCCTTATCCAGCCGGTGGCGGGCCGGGTCCTGATCGACGGAGAGGACATCTGTGAGCGTGAAGAGACGAAATTCAGGAGGATCCTGCGGAAATTCGGCGTCCTCTACCAGAGCGCGGCCCTTTTCGGTTCCATGACCCTTGCGGAGAACGTGGCGCTCCCCATCCATGAATACACGGACCTGCCCAAAGACGCGGTGGACACCCTGGTCCGGATGAAATTGAAGCTGGTGGGCCTGGACGGTTACGAAAATCATCTCCCCTCGGAGATCAGCGGGGGGATGAAAAAACGCGCCGGCCTGGCGAGGGCCATGGCCCTCAACCCGAAAATCCTGTTTTTTGACGAGCCCTCGGCCGGGCTGGATCCCATCACCTCGGCCGAACTGGACGACCTGATCCTCCGCATCAACAGGAGCCTGGGGACCACCATGGTGATCGTGACCCACGAACTGCAGAGCATCTTCACCGTTTCGGACCGGATCATCATGCTGGACAAGCGCACCCGGGGGATTATCGCCGAGGGGGATCCCCGGTATCTCCGGGATCACAGCCGGAATGTCTTTGTCAGGCGGTTTTTCAACCCCCGTTCCCGGGAAAAAGAGGAGAAGCGAAAGGACGACGCGTAATGGCCTCCCAGAGAACGAAATTCAATGTGGGACTCTTCCTCTCCTGCGGCATCGCCATGGCCCTTGTGGCCGTCATCTGGCTGGGGATGTCCCACTTCTTTGAAAAGACCCACACCTACGTGACCTATTTCAACGAATCGGTCCAGGGGCTGGACGTCGATTCCCCGGTAAAGTACCGGGGCGTCGCCATCGGACGGGTCGGGTCCATCGCCGTGGCCCCGGATTCAAAACTGATCGAGGTGACCCTGGTCATCGAGTCCGGCCAGAAGCTCTCCAGCGACACGGTGGCCCAGTTGAAGGCGGTGGGCATCACCGGGAGCATGTTCGTGGAACTGGACCGGCGGAAGCCGGGAGATCCCGAAGGATTCGTGCCGTCCGTGAGCAGCTTTCCCTTCAAGTATGAGGTGGTGCCGTCCAGGGCGTCCAACATCAGCGAACTGCTCCGGGGGATCGACGAGGTGCTGAACCACATCAAGATGCTGGATCTCAAGGGCATCTCCGACAAGATGAAATACACCCTGGACCATGTCAACCGGGTCATGGCGGATGCCGACGTGGCCGGCCTTTCTTCAAAGGTCCATTCGACCCTGGAGGGCGTCGACCGCATACTGGACCGCCGGAGGTGGAGCGCCATCCTGGATTCCGTGGACGACGCCACCCGGTCCCTGAACCGGCTGATGGCCAAGGCGGGGAAGGTGATGGACACCGCGGATCAGACCCTCGGGCATGTCCGGCGGATCGTGAAAGACGAGCAGGAAACCATTGAAACCACGCTCCAGGATTTTGGAGAGGCCGTGAAAAACACCAACCGTTTTCTCCGCCAGGCCATCGTCCTGGCCGGAAGGATGGACGACTCCCGCGCCCACCTGATCCGGCATCTGCTGGTGGCGGCCCAGAACCTGGAGAAGACCACCGAAAACCTGAACCGGCTGCTGGAAAATGTCTCCGATCAGCCTTCCCGGCTCCTTTTCGGAGAGCCGCCGCCGCCCCGGAAGCTGCCGCCCGCGGGGAACAAAACAGACTGAGGAGATCCTGACATGCACCACCGTTATAAAAAAACCGGCATCCTGCTCCTGGGATTGCTCCTGTCATGCGGGGCCTGCATCAGCCTCAAACAGCCGCCGCGCGAGATCCGGTTCTACACGCTGGAATACGCCCCCCCGCGGATCAACGGCCTGGGACCCCTCTCTGCCGTCATCCGGGTGGAGCGGTTCGGCGTGGCGCCGGTCTATAATACGACCCGGATCGTTTACCGGGAGGCGGCGTTTAAGCGGAGCGAATACGTCCGCTTTCGGTGGCGGGCAAACCCGGGAGACCTTGTCACTTATTTTCTCACAAGGGACATGAACCGTTCGGGCCTTTTCCGGGCCGTCCTGCCGGCCGATACCGGGATCCCCTGTTCCCACCGCATGGAAGGTTCTGTAAACCGGTTTCTTGAGGAGGATACGGAGGAAAACTGGACCGCGGCCCTTTCCGTCGGCATCACGATAATGGCCGAAAACGAGCCGGACGTCAGCCGGCGGGTCCTGTTTCAGCGGGTCTACGAGGTGAGAAAACCGTGCAAGGCGCGGCACCCGGATGCGCTGGCCCGGGCCATGAGCCTGGCCATGAAAGAGGCTTCGGAAAAGATCATCCGGGATATCCACCGGGTCCTGTCCCGGCCGCGGTGAACGGCGTCAGCGGGCGGTCACGATCCTCGGGGTCACCCACAGTTCCAGTTCCGTGGACAGGGTCTTTTCGTTGATGCTGATGATGCAGTCCTTGTCGGGCTTTTCATACACCATGATGTATCGCCCGTACTTGAAATAGCTTCTCAGCTTCCAGTTGTCCTTGGGCATGTTGGCCAGGAAAAAATCGAAGAGGGACACCGGATCGACCCTCCCTTCGAAAAAGATGACGCCCGCCTTCAACTGCGGGGTTTCAAACAGGAGGGACGACTTGGGCACCAGTTTCATTTCCTTGGGCACCAGGATGTCGTCGAAGTCATAGTACGAGTCGGGTGACGCCTGGGGCGCTTCCCCCGTCACCGTGGCCGCTGACCCGGACGACCCGGGTTTCGGCTTGAGCGTGGTGGCGCATGACGGCAGAAAAAAGAGGAGACATAACGCCAATACCGTCAGTTCTTTTCTCATGGGCTCACCTCCCGGGGCAAAACGCCGTGGTGTCCGGCGGTACGGTCCTCTCAGCGCCCGGTATCCTGATTGCCGTTCCTCTGCCGGGCCGACCATAACGATAAAATGTTAGGCCAAAGACGCTCCCCTGTCAAGGAGAAGGTACCGAACAGGCCCGTCGGCGCCCGGCCTAAAAAAACGGGTTGTATTGTTTTTCCCGGCCCACCGTGGAGATGGGGCCGTGGCCGGGGAGTACCAGCGTATCGTCGGGAAGGGAAAAGATTTTTTCCCGTATGTTCTGAAGCAGCAGTGCCATGTCCCCGCCGGGGAAATCGGTCCGGCCGATGCTTCCGGCGAAAAGGGCGTCCCCGCAGATCACCAGCTTCCGGATCCGGCGTTGTCCGTCCAGGGCCACCTCCCCTTCGAACACGAATCCCAGGCCCGCGGGAGAGTGGCCGCGAAGGTCCACCACCTGGAACCGGATGGTTCCCAACGGAAGGATGTCCCCCTCCGCGATGAACCGGGATGCCTCGGAATTGGCCGATTCCGTTCCGAACTGCGCCGCGCGTTCCTCGGCCCCGCCCAGGCCCGGGGCCTCGTCGCGGTGCGTCAGGATCGGGGCCCCGGTGGCCTCCTGGAGTGCCCGGTTTCCCCCCACGTGATCCCAGTGGGTGTGGGTGTTCAGGATGTAGGTGAGGTTCAGCCGGTCCTCCTCCAGGGCCTTGAGGATCCGCTCCGCATCCCCGCCAGGATCGAAGACCGCCGCCTCCCGGGTCTGGTCGTCGCCCACGATATAGCAGTTGACCATGAGCGGTCCTGTTTCCAGCATCTTTAAAATCATCGGGTTTCCTTTCGTTGACGCGCCTCGGTCTTCCGTATCCTGGCCCATGTGTCCCGCAGGGTGACCGTCCGGTTGAACACCAGGGCATCGGGAGAGGAATCCCGGCTGTCCACGCAAAAATATCCCAGCCGTTCGAACTGGTATCGGGCGCCCGGCGGAGCGCCCGCCAGGCCGGGTTCGACGCGGCATCCGGTCAGGACCTCCAGAGAGCGGGGATTGAGAGAGGCCTTGAAATCTTCTCCCTCTTTTACGTCGGCGGGGTTTTCCTTTGAAAAAAGGTGACCGTAGAGGCGGACCTCCGCGGGCACCGCGTGGGAGGCCGATACCCAGTGGAGCGTCGCCTTCACTTTCCGCCCGTCCGGGGCGTCGCCGCCGCGGGTTTCGGGATCGTAGGTACAGCGGATCTCCATCACCTCGCCGGTGGCGTCATCCTTCACCACCCCGACACACCTGATAAAATAGGCGTAGCGGAGCCGGACCTCGCGTCCCGGGGCCAGGCGGTAGAATTTCTTGGGGGGATCCTCGAGAAAGTCCTCCCGTTCGATATAGATCACCCGCGAGAAGGGGACTTCCCGGGTTCCCATGTCCGGGTTGGCGGGATGGTTGAGGGCTGGCAGCATTTCCACCCGGTCTTCCGGGTAGTTCTCGATGACCACGCGCAGGGGACGCAGGACCGCCATCACGCGGGGGGCGCGTTCGTTCAGGTCCTGCCGGAGACAGTGTTCCAGGAGGGCGATGTCCACGGTGCTCTCCCGTTTGGCCACGCCGATCCGTTCGCAGAAGTTCCGGATCGATTCAGGGGTGTAGCCGCGCCTTCGAATACCCGACAGGGTCGGCATCCGCGGGTCGTCCCATCCGGACACGTACCCGCCCTCCACCAGTTCCAGGAGCATCCGCTTGCTCATCACCGTGTAGGTGAGGTTGAGACGGGCGAACTCGATCTGGCGCGGCGCGAAGATCCCCAGGTTCTCGATAAACCAGTCGTAAAGAGGCCGGTGGTCCTCGAACTCCAGGGTGCACAGGGAGTGGGTGATCCCCTCGATGGCGTCCGACTGACCGTGGGTGAAGTCATAGGTGGGATAGATGCACCACCTGTCTCCGGTCCGGTGATGGGGGGTCTTCAATATTCGATAGATCACCGGGTCCCGCAGGTTCAGATTGTCGGCGGCCATGTCGATCCGGGCCCGGAGGACGCGGGATCCGTCCTTGAACTCGCCCCTGCGCATCCGGGCGAACAGGTCCAGGTTTTCCTCCACGGACCGGTTCCGGTAGGGACTCTCCTTTCCCGGCGAGGTCAGGGTCCCCCGGTATTCCCGGATCTCGTCCGGGCTCAGGTCACACACGTAGGCCTTTCCGTCCCGGATGAGCCGGACGGCATATTCGTACAGTGTCTCGAAATAATCCGAGGCGTAGAATTCCCGGTCCTCCCAGTCGAACCCGAGCCACCGGACGTCTTCCTTGATGGCGGCCACGTACGAAGCCTCTTCCCTGCTGGGATTGGTGTCATCGAACCGCAGGTTGCACAGACCGCCGAATTCGGCGGCAATCCCGAAATTGAGGCAGATGGACTTGGCATGGCCGATATGCAGGTAGCCGTTGGGCTCGGGGGGGAAGCGGGTGTGGACCCGTCCCCCGTGCTTGCCCGCCCGGATGTCTTCCTTTATGATGTTGCGGATAAAATCAGAGGGCCGCTGGGTCCCGGTTTCCGTCATGATCACGCCTTTCCTTTCATCGGATCCGCCGGTTCCCCGGCGATCGGGCGGTTTGGGCCATGGTCTCCCGTGCGCCCGTGGTTCTCAATGAAGGACAATGGAATTCAGATATAAGTGAAACCGTATTGGGTGTCAAAAGGAAAACGTATTCTTGGTAAAGGAGGTCATCTCTCATGTACTTACGGAAAAAAAGGCGGTTGGCGGCATTTCTCGCCGCGGGCCTCTTCTTTTCGGTCCCGGCCGTGGTGAGCGGGCAGCCGTTCGGCGTTCTCCGCCCGGGGGGCGGGGACGGTCCGCGTCGGCAGGTCCTTTCCTCCGCCGATGGCAGGTTCGTTTTCGGGCAGATATCCGGTTCCCCAAAGGACCGGTTCATGCTGGACACCCGGACCGGCCGCCTGTGGCGGATCGCCGAGAGCGGGGCCCTCGGGATGTTTCTCAAGCCGGTCCCCTATCACGATGAAAAGGCGACCGGCGCGGTCCTTCCCCCGCCGGTCCCGCTCCATTCGAAGAAAAGGCCCCGGGACGGAAAATAGGCCGGCCCCGGCCGGAGACCCTTGCGCGGACTAAACCCGATCCAGGGCGCGTCGCCAGGCCCGGAGGGATTCAAGGAGGTCCTTTTCCGTGAAGACCTCCAGGGTGACCACCCCGCGGAACCGCCGCTTGAGGATCGCGGCCACCGGATCGAGTGATTCCCGGGGGACGAGGGAGAGGGACCGGTGGTCCTCCCCGGCCAGGCCGTGAAGATGGACGATCCTCGCGCGATGGATCCAGGCATCGAGGTGTGCCGCCGGATCGGCACCCTGAACCCACAGGTGTCCCACATCGATGCACCGGCTGACGGGAATCGACGCCACCAGCGGCGCGAAGGCCTCCGGGTCCCATCGCTCGATGTTTTCGATGCACAGCCGTCCCGGCCGGTCCAGCCATTCGCAGACCTTCAGGACGGCCTCCCGGGCCTGGCGCCGCCATCGCCGGACCGCCGCGGGGCCGGGCCGGCCCAGGAAGATCCGGCCGTCCAGGTGGGCCACGTATCCCCACGGATTCAGTTCCCGGGTGCAATGGATGATCCGGCGGGCCTTTTCAAGAGAAGCGTCGATGCCGCCATCCTCCCTCGCCGACCGGAGATCCAGCTCGAAATGGACCGTGTAGGTCAAATCATGGGCAACGGCGATCCGGTTCAGCCGGGAAACCACCGCCCGGTCCGGGTAGTTGCAACCGTAACCCTCCACATCGAACAGGACCAGCTCGATGTCATCCACCAGCGGCGCCAGGCGTTCCGCGTTGAACACGATGTCCCCCGGGTAGACGCAGGAGGTCGCGCCCAGGCGTATCCTCCGGCGGGTCCCCGTCGCGCCGAGGGCATTTGTGAACGGGCTGGTTTCCGGCAGCATCATGTCGTGTCTTTTCCAGTCTCCCCGGGGCCGGACGCGTAAGGAAATTGAACGATCCCGCCGCCGGGCGGCGGGGTGTCGGCAAGGGCATGGTCAGGCCGCAGGCGGCGAGGGAATAGGCCCTTGTCCGCCTTAGGCGGATTAAAATCGATTCTTCTCGCTTTTACAAGCCCGTTGACCGATAATGGTTTGAAACCGGGGCGGGAAACGGTTTTAAAACACGGAAAGTCTTGACAAAATATTGATTATGTGAAATTCAGAAATTTTATGAATTTTCGATAACAGGGAACAGGCCGTCATCGTCGTCAGGGCGAGAGGCCTGTTCCGTCACCATCCGGGACCGCCCGGATCCGGGGTTCAACGGCCGTCCGTTCACGGCCGGGAGGGAAGATGGACCGGGGATCGGAGCGGTCACCGGCAGTCTTTACCAGGAGGGATTTATGAAGGTTCTCGTGAGTGATGCCATGTCCGAGGTGGGAATCAAGTTATTCCAGGAAACCCCCGGCATCGAAGTGGATGTCAATACCGACCTGACGCCGGAAGAGCTGAAAGGGATCATCGGCCAGTACGACGGCCTGGCCATCCGAAGCGCCACCCGGGTCACCGCCGATATCATCGCGGCCGCCGACAAACTGAAGGTCATCGGCCGCGCCGGCATCGGCCTGGACAACGTGGATATCCCCGCCGCCAGCCAGCGGGGCATCGTGGTCATGAACACCCCCGAGGGGAACACCATCACCACCGCCGAGCACGCCATCGCCCTGATGATGGCCGTTTCCCGCAATATTCCGCAGGCCACGGCTTCGTTGAAGGAGGGCAAGTGGGAAAAAAAGAAGCTGAAAGGGCGTGAACTCCACAACAAGATCCTCGGCCTGGTGGGATCGGGGCACATCGGCCGGATCGTCGCGGACCGGGCCAAGGGGATGAAGATGAAGGTGATCGTCTATGACCCGTATATCACCCCCGAGACGCTGGAAAAACTCGACCTTGAACCGGTCTCTTTCGATGAACTGCTCAAGCGGGCGGATTATATTACCATCCATACGCCGAAGACGGATGAAACCACCAACATGTTCAACCGGGACACCCTGTCCCGGATGAAGAAGGGAGCCATGCTGATCAACTGCGCCCGCGGCGGAATCGTCAACGAAGCGGATCTTTACGACGCCCTGGAATCCGGTCAACTGGCCGGCGCGGCCCTGGACGTGTTTGAGAAGGAGCCGCCGGGAAAGATCAGGCTGATGGAACTTTCCAACTTCATCTGCACGCCCCACCTGGGGGCGTCCACCGGCGAGGCCCAGGACAATGTGGCCAAGGACGTGGCGGGACAGATCATCGCCTATCTCCTCCACGGCACGGTCAAGAATGCCGTGAACGTCCCCAGCATCAGCAGCGAGCTGATGGGCGTGCTTCGGCCTTACGTCACCCTGCTGGAAAGGATGGGGTCCCTCCAGACCCAGCTGGCCGACAGCGCGATCCTGGAGACCCAGGTCGATTATGCCGGCACCGTGACGGAGTACGACGTGAGCCCCCTTACCACGGCCATGCTCAAGGGCCTGCTGACCCCCATCCTGAAGGATGACGTGAACTTTGTGAACGCGCCGTACATCGCTACGGACCGCGGGATCAAGGTCGTGGAATCCAGGCGCAGGACCCATGAGGATTTCGCCAGTCTCGTCAAGCTGACGGTCAAGACCCTGGAGGGGGAAAACATTATTTCCGGGACCATCTTCGGGCGGAACATGCCCCGGATCCTCAGGATCAATGATTTTTACCTGGAGGCGATTCCCGAGGGACATATCCTCCTGGTGCAGAACAACGACACGCCCGGGGTCATCGGCCGGATTACGACAACCCTCGGCAGACGGGAGATCAATATCAG
>CAZCVB010000024.1:9119-16744 GCA_964501805.1 uncultured Desulfobacteraceae bacterium
CAAGGAGTAACCACCATGTCGGAAGAAGGAAAAGGTTTTGTCATCAAGGACAGGCGGTCCTTTGACGAGAAAGGTGAATTGAGGGAGCCGGCGCCCGAAAAAGAAGCGGCTCCTGAGCGGCCGACACAGGCGAAAGCACCCCCGGGAGCAAGGGAGACCGGAGGCCGGAAGGCCGACAGGCCCCCGCTGCCGGAAGTCAATTTCACGTCCCTTATTTTCAGCCTCAGTTCTTCCGCCCTGTTCCACCTGGGAGAGGTTGCGGACCCCCAGACCGGGGAAAAAAAGAAGGACCTGCCCCTCGCCAAGCATACCATTGATACCATTGCCATGCTGAAAGAGAAGACCGCCGGAAACCTGACGGATGAAGAATCCCGGTTCCTGGATTCGGTCCTGAGCGACATCCGGTGGCGGTACGTCAAGGCGGTGGGGTGATCCCGGAGTCGAGGGCCCCCTGGGCGGGTCCCGAGACGGATGACCTCCCATGATGAAGACGGCCACGTCTCCCCCCGTAAAAGCCATCCGGGCCCCGGCCAAGCTGAATCTCCGGCTCAAGGTAACCGGAAAACGGCCGGACGGATACCATGAACTGGTCTCCGTGATGGTGCCGGTGGCCCTGTTCGATCGTCTTGAACTGAGAAGGACGGGGCGCGGGCGGATCGACCTTTCCTGCCGGGGCCGCCCGGTGCCGGTGAGCGAGGACAACCTGGTTTTCCGGGCCGCCCGGCGTTTTTATTCCCGGACCGGAATCGAACCCGGGATTTCCATCCGCATGACCAAGCGGATCCCCGTTTCCGCGGGCCTGGGCGGCGGGAGCAGCGATGCCGCCGCCACCCTGAGAGCGCTCAATGAAATCCACGGCAGCCCCCTGGACCCCGGGCAGCTGGCGGAAGTGGCGGTGGGGCTGGGGGCGGATGTCCCTTTTTTTCTGAAACGGGGGCCCTGCCTGGCAACCGGCATCGGAGAAGTCCTTTCCCCCATCCGGAACTGGCCGGAATTCTGGTACGTGATCGTCTCGCCCCCTTGCACCGTTTCTACCGCCTGGGTCTATGCCAACCTGAATTTAACATTGACAACCGGTGAATATGGCTATATAAATAGGTTGCTCAGAAAAGCATCTTTCACAATCGGGGAGCTGCTGGAAAATGACTTGGAGACCGTTACGATCCCCCGGTTTCCTCTCATCGCCGCCATCAAAAAGGCCCTGCTGGCCGAGGGGGCGAGCGGGGCGTTGATGTCCGGGAGCGGGGCTAGCGTCTTCGGGATATTCCTTTCCCGGGAACAGGCGGACGTTGCAAAAGACCGGCTCGCCCTCCGGGGAATGGGGGATGTTTTTTCCGTGGGGCAGGTGACGGGATCATGATCCCGAAAAAGCCTGAAGAGGCCCGTGTATGACCGGAAATCGGACGGCGGGGCAGGTGCGAGACCTTTGAAAAATGTTTCATTTTGGCCAAGTTCAAGGAAGGCGGAAATTTCAAACGCAGGAATAGACTGAGTTTTTTGAGGGTTTATCCGCCTCGGGCGGATTGGACCCCCGACGCATCTTGGGGTGTCGTCAAGTGGTAAGACACGGGCCTTTGGAGCCCGCATTCGGAGGTTCGAATCCTCCCACCCCAGCCAGGGTTTGAACAGGGCCCGGCGTTTTCGGCCGGGCATGAAGGACATAAAGACAGGATGCCGTTAGAACCGGAAATGAAACTTTTTGGCGGAACCTCCAATCCCACGCTGACGTTGGAAGTATGCCGTTATCTGGGCGTGGATCCCGGAAAAATCACGGCCAAGACCTTCAGTGACGGCGAGATTCAGGTTGAAATCGGCGAGAACATCCGGGGTCAGGACGTGTTCGTGCTCCAGTCCACCAGTACCCCGGTCAATGATAATCTCATGCAGTTGCTGATTATCATTGATGCGCTCAAGCGGGCGTCCGCCAAGCGGATCACCGCGGTGATCCCCTATTACGGATACGGCCGCCAGGACCGGAAAGTCAAGCCGAGGGTGCCCATCAGCGCCAAGCTGGTGGCGGATCTGGTGACGGTCTCCGGGGCCAACCGGGTGGTCTCCATGGACCTGCATGCGGGCCAGATCCAGGGATATTTCAATATCCCCGTGGACAATATCTTTGCCGCGCCGGTCCTCTTGAAGTACATTGTCGACAATTTTCAGAACGACCTGGTGATCGTTTCCCCAGACGCCGGGGGCGTGGAGCGGGCCCGGGCCTTTGCCAAACGCCTGAACGCCTCGCTCGCCATCATAGACAAGCGGCGCGAAGCCCCCAATGTGTCAGAGGCCATGAACATCATCGGGGAGGTGGAGGGGAAAACCGCCGTGATCCTTGACGACATGGTCGATACGGCCGGCACCCTGGCCCAGTCGGCCATGGCCCTCAGGGCCAGGGGAACCGCGGCCGTCCATGCGTGTTGCACCCACGCCGTCCTCTCCGGTCCCGCCATTGACCGGATCGAGGCGTCGCCCATCGACACGCTGGTGGTCACCAATACCATCCCGCTCACCGAAAAGGCCAGGGGATGTCAGAAAATCACGGTCCTGTCGGTGGCCGAGTTGCTGGGCGAGACCATTAAACGAATCAATAACTCCCATTCCGTCAGTACATTGTTTGTTTAGAGGCGAAACACCCGGCCGGAGCGGGTGTTTTTTTTTGCTTGTGAAAAATTTAATTTATTCGCCGTGAGGCGTTTGGAGCGATCGCCCGGCCCTGCCGTTCGGTGCCGTGACTTCCCGTTCTCGGGGATGCGGGTGCCGTATCGCGAGGCGTCGCGTCTTTAACAAAAAATCAGGAGGAAAACATGCCGGAACAGGTCCTTGCCGTCCAGATGAGAAAAGATACCGGAAAAGGGGCGGCCAGAAAACTCAGACAAAACAAGGAGATTCCCGCCGTCTTCTATGGCCCCGGGCGGGATCCCATCATGCTGTCCGTGAATTATTCCGAACTGCAGCGGCTTCTGAAAGAGGCGAGCGGCGAAAACATCATCCTTGATCTCAAGGTGACGTCGGATACCGGAACCGAGTCGATGACGGCGATGTTGAAAGAGATCCAGATGGATCCGGTAAAGGAGACGTTCCTTCATGCGGATTTTTATGAAGTCTCCATGGACAAGAAGATTACGGTCGATGTCCCGATTCAGCTGGTGAACACCCCGGT
Source organism: uncultured Desulfobacteraceae bacterium (assembly GCA_964501805.1). GTDB lineage: Bacteria > Desulfobacterota > DSM-4660 > Desulfatiglandales > Desulfatiglandaceae > CAZCVB01. Next base: position 12,277 of record CAZCVB010000024.1, read on the forward strand.
GGGGGTCGCCAAGGGGGGCGTCCTCCAGCCGATCCGGAGGGAATTGACCATTTCCTGCCTGCCCGGAAAGCTGATGGATAGGCTGGATATCGACGTGTCCGGCCTGGATATCGGCGATTCACTCCATGTGCGCGACATCAAATTGCCGGAAGGGATCGTCCCTGTGGACGAGGGCCATCTGACCGTGGCCATCGTCTCCGCGCCGGCGGTGAGCGCCGAGAAGGCCGAGGAAGAGGAGATGGAAACGGGAGAAGAGGGCGAAGTAACGGAACAAGGTGCCGAAGAATCATGACATCGGAAGAAAGGGGGTGAAAGGGTCTACCGGATTGTTCCTGATCGCGGGCCTCGGCAACCCCGGGACGCGTTATGCGGCCACGAGACACAACGCGGGGTTCCGGGTCATCGACCTGTGGCGCCGGCGCCTGGGGGTGCGCCTGGGAGATCGGCGGTTCATATCGAAACATGCGCTGGTCAGATTTCGGAACAGGGAGGTGATTCTCCTTTGCCCACAGACGTTCATGAACCGGAGCGGAAAATCGGTAAGGGCCTGCGCGGATTACTACGGGCTTGAAACCGGGAACATTCTGGTGGTTCATGACGACCTTGATCTGCCCGCGGGCAGAATCAAAATCGTCCGGCAGGGAGGGCCGGGCGGGCACAGGGGGGTTGCATCCGTCATCGAACATCTGGGCAGTCGTCAATTTCCCCGGATAAGGATCGGCATCGGCCGGCCGCGGTTCGGGGAAGACGTGGAAAATTACGTCCTTTCACCGTTTTACGCCGATGAAAAGGATGTGATGGAGCGCGTGTTCAGCACGGCGGTCTGTGCGTGCGAGGTATTTGTTCTTGAGGGGGAAGACTCGGCAATGAATCGATTCAACTGCCAAAATACAGCAGAGAAGGAGGAGAAAAGCTCATGCAGGGATTAACCGTCTACGCTCCCTTTCTGGGAATTTTAAGCCTGATCATCGCGTGGCTGATTTACGGTTATGTCAAAAAGCAGCCCAACGGGACGGATTTGATGAAGGAACTGGAGGCCATGATCCATGAAGGCGCCATGGCGTTTTTGAAAAAGGAATACTCCATCCTGGTCATTTTTATCGCGGCCGTCTTTTTGCTGCTGGGACTGCTGTTACATGAATGGCGGACGTCCATTGCCTTTGTGACGGGCGCCCTGTGCTCCATGGCCGCCGGTTTTTCCGGTATGACGGCGGCTACCCGGGGCAACTCGCGGACGGCCCAGGCCGCCACGGAATTCGGACAGGCCAAGGCGCTGAATGTCTCCTATTTTTCCGGTTCGGTGATGGGTCTGGCCGTGGCCGGGCTCGGCCTCCTGGGGCTGGGCTTCTGGTTCTGGTACTACGGGGGCGATCCCGTTACGGCCAAGTACATCAACGGTTTTGCCATGGGCGCCAGTTCCATCGCCCTGTTCGCCCGCGTGGGAGGAGGTGTTTACACAAAGGCGGCGGACGTGGGGGCCGACCTGGTGGGAAAGGTGGAGGCAGGCATCCCTGAAGACGATCCCCGGAACCCCGGCGTCATCGCCGACAACGTGGGCGACAACGTGGGCGATATCGCCGGGATGGGCGCCGACATCTTCGAATCCTTCGTGGGCGCCGTCATCGCCACCATCGCCATCGGCGCCACACTGACCATCACGCCGGAATTCCTGGATAAATTCCCCGTGCTCAAGGGGCTGACGCCCACCGCCATCAAGCTCAAGTACATGGCCATGCCGATTCTCGTGATCATGGCGGGCATGCTCAGCTCGTTCGTGGGGGTCTTCTCCATCAAGGTTTTTCAAAAAGGGAACCCGGCCGGGGCCCTGCGCTATACCACCTTCGTGGCGGCCGTTATTTTCGTCGTCCTCACCGCGTTTGTCACCCGTGCCATCGGGATGCCGTGGGGCGCATTCTGGGCCGTGTTCTCCGGACTCCTGTGCGGCATTGCCATCGGGCTCCTGGCGGAGTATTATACTTCGGGGCCTCCCGTGCGCCGCATCGCCCGGCAGTCGGAGACCGGCGCCGCAACCCTGATTATCGCCGGTCTGGCCGTCGGGATGATGTCCACCTGGCTGCCCATCATGGGCATCTGCGTGGCCACGTTCATCGCCTTCAAGACCGCCGGGATCTACGGCATCGGCCTTTCCGCCGTCGGCATGCTGGCAACGGTGGGGGCGACCATGACCGTGGATGCCTACGGTCCCATTGCGGATAACGCCGGCGGAATCTCCGAGATGGCCGGTCTTGGACCGGAGACCCGGAAGATCACCGACGGCCTTGACGCCCTCGGCAACACCACCGCGGCCATCGGAAAGGGATTCGCCATCGGGTCGGCGGCCCTGGCCGCCCTGGCCCTGTTCGTGGCCTTTACCCAGGCGGCCCACCTGGCCATCATCGACATCAAGAACCCGATGGTGGTGATCGGGTGTTTTATCGGGGCCATGGTGCCCATGGTCTGCGCCGCGCTGACCATGACATCCGTCGGAAAGGCGGCCTTCAGCATCGTTGAAGAGATCCGCCGCCAGTTCCGTGAAATCCCCGGGCTCCTCGAGGGGAAGGAAGGCGTGAAACCGGATCCGAAAAGATGCGTGTCCATCGCCACGGCTTCCGCTCTCAGGGAAATGGTGACCCCGGGACTGATCGCCGTGCTGACCCCGGTTGCGGTCGGTTTTCTCCTCGGGAAACAGACCCTGGGAGGCATGCTCCTGGGTGCCACGGTCATGGGCGCGTTCCTGGCCCTGTTCATGGCAAACGGAGGCGGTGCCTGGGATAACGCCAAGAAATGGATCGAGGAAGGGAACCTGGGAGGAAAGGGCTCCGACAACCACAAGGCCGCCGTGGTGGGCGACACCGTGGGCGATCCGTTCAAGGACACCTCCGGTCCGGCCATGAACATCCTCATCAAGTTGATGTCGGTGGTCTCGCTGGTTATCGCTCCCACACTGCCGGCCATCGGCCTCTTTTTGAGGTAGTCACAAGATCACATATTGACAGGGAAGGGAAGCGGAGGATCTTCCACCGGTATTCTTTGTTTCCCGTTTTAACCGAAAACAAAAAGGGCCGCCGCGGGGATATCCCCCCGCGGCCGGTCTGAAAACCGGAGTTCTTACAATGCCTGAAAGGCGTTTTTCATGGATTGGGGGTTCAGATGTTTAATGTAGGTGATTTGGCCGTCTACCCTGCGCACGGCGTGGGCATTATCGAAAGGATAGAGGCCCAGGAAATCTCAGGTTGTCGACAGGATTTTTACGTGATGCGGATATTGGACAACGACATGATCATCATGATCCCTACCAACAACGTGGACAATGTCGGCCTGAGAGACATCATCCCTCGAAAGGAGGTCTCCCGGCTCTATTCCATCCTGAAAAAGAGGGACGTCAGTATTGACAACCAGACGTGGAACCGGCGCTACCGGGAATACATGGAGAAGATCAAGACCGGTTCCGCTTTCGAGGTGGCGGAGGTCTACCGGGATCTCCTGATGCTGAAAGTGGAGAAGGACCTCTCCTTTGGTGAGAGAAAGATGCTGGATACGGCCCGGAACCTGCTGGTAAAGGAGATTTCCCTTGCCAAGGAGGTCGGTGAGGACCAGATCGAAAAAGACCTGGACCGGATCTTTTCATCAGGAGAGAAACGGGCCGCGCCCGCCGTCGCGTGACCCAGGGCCTTCCCGTTTTCCGCCGTGCCGAACCGGGGCGGGGATTTTCCGCGCGGGCCTGTAAGCGCCTCCGCGGTCATCCTTTCCCCGCCGGGTCCGGTCCATCTTCCTCCGGAATAAAAACCAAAAGGTTCCGAATCTTGCCCGACACGCCGGATTTCAGGATGGTATCGTCCCGGAACCGGGCGTTCTTTTTAATAATGCTTCCTTCCCGGAATTGACGTGGCCTCGACACCGGACAGATCCTTTTCCTTCAAAGTCATGGAAGAAAACAGGGGTGCCCGCCTGGACGCCTTTCTGGCGGCCCGACCGCTTGCCCTGTCGCGGTCGGGAGTGCAGCGGCTGATCAGGAACGGCGCGGTGACGGTGAACGATGCCGCCGTGAAGCCGGGATACCGGGTGAAAACAGGTGACCGGGTGCGGATTTTTATTCCCCCCCCTGCCCCGGTCGCCCTCGAGGCGGAGGCGGTGGCCTTCGATATCCTGTACGAGGATGCCGTGCTCATCGTGCTGAACAAACCGGCCGGGCTGGTGGTCCATCCCGCCCCCGGTCACAGCACCGGGACGCTGGTCCACGGGCTCCTGTACCACTGCAACGACCTTTCAGGAATCGGCGGCGAGTTGAGGCCGGGAGTGGTGCACCGCCTGGACAAGGACACGTCCGGCGTCATGATCGCCGCCAAAAACGACCGGGCGCACGCCCTGCTGGCGGAACAGTTCAAATCCGGCGGGGTCTGCAAACAGTACCTGGCCCTGGTACACGGGCGGGTCCGGGCGGACAGCGGCGCCATCGACCTTGCCATCG
>CAZCVB010000025.1:0-16544 GCA_964501805.1 uncultured Desulfobacteraceae bacterium
TCACGGCAAGGGGAAGATATTCCAGGATGTCCTGGGCCGTGATGCCGTCCTCCCCCTTGGATTCGGCGGCCAGGTCCCCTGCCAGCCCGTGGACGAACACCCCGTTTCTCACCGCATCCGGGACATTCTTCCCCAGGCAGTACATGGCGGCGACGGCGCCCGTCAGCACGTCCCCGGAACCCGCCGTCGCCATGCCGGAATTGCCGCTCATGTTCACGAACACCCGGCCTTCCGGATCGCCCACAAGGGAATGGGCGCCTTTCAGGACGATGGTCGCATCCAGTTCCGCCGCCGTGCGCCGGAGGACCGCGACCTTGTCCCGGTCGACCTCGGGGATCTCGAGCCCCGCCAGCGCCGACATCTCGCCGAGGTGCGGCGTGAGAACGGTCTCCCCTTCCCTTTGCCGGAGGATGTCCGGGGCCCCGGCCAGTGCCCGGATCCCGTCACCGTCCACGATGAGCGGCTTCCGGATTCCATTTGCCAGGTCCCGGGCCAGTTGCCGCGTACCGGGGTCCGTGGACAGCCCCGGCCCGAGGATCACCACGTCCATGCGCTCCGAGAGCGCCAGCAGGGACTCCCGGTTCTCCGGCGAAATACCGCCCGACGGGGTCTCTTTTTGCGGAACAAAGACGATCTCGCTCCCCTTGTTGGCGATAAACGGGGTGATGGCGGCGGGCGCCGCGAGCCGGGCGTAACCGCCGCCGGCCTTCAAGAAAGAGAGGGCGGCATAATAAGGGGCACCATAATAACCGGCCGCCCCCGCGATGACCAGGGCATTCCCGAATGTCCCCTTGTGCCCGGCGCGATCCCTGGGCGGAAGGACGGGCGGGGGGTTGATCTCCATTTTCAACTCATCCGACCCGGTCAGGACGGGCGGAAAGGAGATATGGGTGACGTAGAGGCGCCCGCACCGTTCATAACCCGGGTACAGCAGGTTCCCCGCCTTCGGGAGTCCGAAGGTAACCGTGCAGTCCGCCCGCACCGCGACGCCCATGACCCGGCCGGTATCGCCGTGGACCCCGGAAGGGATGTCCAGGCTGAACACCCGCTTTCCGCTTTCATTGATCATGCCGATCACGTCCGCATAAATTCCGCCGACCTCCCGGTCGAGGCCCGTTCCGAAGATGGCGTCCACCACCGCGTCCGCGTGGGCCAGGGTCCCTTTTACGGCGTCCGGGGACTCGAGCCGCTCCACCGCCACGCCCAGCCCGGGGAGCATCCGGAGGTTTTTATCCGCCGACCCTTTGAATCTCTCCGGGTCCCCCAGGATAAAGACCTTTGGGCGACCCCCGTTTGAATGGAGTTTGCGCGCCACCACGAACCCGTCTCCCCCGTTGTTGCCGATCCCGCAGAAGATCACGAAGGTCCGTCCCCGGACGCCGAACGTCTCCCGGATGGCCGCCGCGGCGGCCAGGCCCGCGTTTTCCATCAGGATCTCCTCCGGGATGCCGTATCTTTCGATGGCGGTCCGGTCCAGTTCCCTCATCTCGGAAACGCTGCTGATTTTCATGGCATTTTCTCCTCTCAAGCCGTGTTTTTCGTGAAGCGAGACCTTTGTTCCTGCGGTCGAAACTGAGCATTTTTCAAAGGTCCCGAAACATTTCAGGGTTCAAAGGGGCACCGGGCACATCTTCCTGGCGCAAAGGTAATGATGGTCCGCCCCCCTGGCCGGGCAGGACGCCGCCCCCGAGTACGGACCCAGGGCGCCGGTGCCGGTAATGAGGAGGATATCGCCTTCCCGCGGGGCGGCCAGCCGCGTCCTGAGGCACCAGGCGTCGCCCGCCCGGCGGTCATCCCCGGTCACGCAGATCCTGGCGGTCCCGGTCTCCCCGATCCGGGACAGGTTCACCAGGCCGTGCCGGCGGCCCGATTTCGCGGACCGGCGCAGCACCTCCATGCCGAAAGGGATGCGCACCTCACAGCGGCCGCCCGCCCGGCGAACCGCTGTCACGGGAACCAGGAGCACCCCTGCCCAAGCGATGGCCGCCCCGCCCGCCTCCGCCCAGAGATCCAGGCGCGGGAACAGGTCCCTGATGCGGGCGAGAAGATCTTTCGTTTCAGGAGGACGGCCACGGCGGGCGCCGTGCGCCGGGGGAACGGCCGGAAAATCTCCCAGGAACAGCACGGAGACATCCGGGAAAAGGCCGAGGACCTCCGAAAGCCGCGAGGCCGCGCTCCTGAACCGGGAAATTTCCGCGCGGCGGCCCTTCACGTCCACGTAAAGGCCCCTCACGCGTGCGCCCGCGGCCGCCGCCAGCCGCGCCGTGCGCCCGGGATCCGCCGCCGTGGTCCGGAATGCGGCGGTATCGGCGGCCCCGGGTCCCTTCCCCGGATCGAGCGACAGGAAGACATCCCGGTCCCGGAAGACCTCCGGCCACGCCTCAAGGGGCATTCGGTCATGGAGCAGGACCACCGCTCCGGATTCAAAGGCGCCGGCGTACGCATCCGCGGCCGCCATGAGCGGTGCGAACACGACCGGGGCGGAACCGATTCCGGGAAAGGTCTTCAACAGGCGGGCCGGGTCACGGGGCGCCGAACATGTAAATCCCGCCCCCAGGCGATACGCCTTTTCCTCGATCCTGGGATGCGAATTGGCGTCCACCCGGTAAAGGAGCCGGTCGAGGGGATCCATCCACGCCAGATCGAAAAGCGTATCGTTCAGGGTCTCGTCATCATAGACGAAAACGGGGGCGCCGCCCGCGGCCAGGGCGGTCAGTTCATCTCTCCGCTCGAGCCACCATTTTCGGGAACGGGTCATGGACGCCCCGGATTGGACTATTTCACGCACACCTTCCGGACCTGCTGGATGTCGGTCACCCCCTCGAAGACCTTCCGGATCCCGTCCTGCATCAGGGTCGTCATCCCGTCCTTTATGGCCTGCTGTCTCAGGTCTTCCATCTTGGCCTTGTTCTGGATGAGGGCCTTCATCTCGTCCGTCCCGTCCAGGATCTCCATGATACAGGTCCGGCCCTTGTATCCGGTATTTCCGCACTTGTCGCAGCCGTTGGCCCGGTGCAGGACCAGGTCATCGTTGTAGGGAAAGCCGATGGCGTCGAAATCCCCGTCATACTGGCGCGCCAGGTTGTCGTATTCATCGCGGGTGGGGTGGTAGGCCTCCTTGCAGGATTTGCACAGTGTCCGAACCAGGCGCTGGGCCAGGACCCCCAGGATGGCGTCCGCGAAGTTGAACGGGTCCATGCCCATGTCCAGGAGACGGGTGATGGTCTCGGGCGCGCTGTTGGTATGAAGGGTGCTGAAGACCAGGTGCCCGGTCAGCGACGCCTCGATACCGGTGGACACGGTCTCGTGGTCCCGCATTTCCCCCACCATGATCACGTCCGGGTCGGCCCTCAGGAAGGCCCGCATGGCCGCGGCGAAGTCAAAGTCGATCTTGGGCTGGACCTGGACCTGCCGGAGCCCCTTCTGGGTGATCTCCACCGGGTCTTCCGCGGTCCAGATCTTCCTCTCCGGCTTGTTGATGTGGGCCAGTGCCGAATGAAGCGTGGTGGTCTTCCCGCTCCCTGTGGGCCCCACCACCAGGAAGATCCCGTAAGGCATGGAGATTTTTTCAAGAATCAGGTTGTAATCCCGCTTGCTCATACCCATGGCTTCCAGGGGGATGGGCTCGCCCGCGGCCAGGATCCGCATGACCACGTCCTCTTCCCCTCCCACCGTGGGAAGGGTGGCCACCCGCAGTTCGATATCCAGGGGGGCGTACTTCTTGAACTGGATTTTTCCGTCCTGGGGCTTCCGCCGTTCGGAGATGTCCAGGTCGGACATGATCTTCAATCTCGAAACAATGGCCCGCTTGTACTGGTAGGGGATGGTCTGGTATTTCTGGCAGGCCCCGTCGATCCTGAACCGGATTTCGGCCCCCAGCTTGCCCTGCTGGGGCTCCACGTGGATATCCGAACAGTTCTTCTTGTACCCGTCGATGATGATCTTGTTCACCAGCTGGACGATGGCGCTGTCGTCCTCGGTCAGCATTTCCCCGCCCTCGTCCACGTCCTCCTCGTCATCCGAATCGAGTTTCCCGAGGATTTCGTCGATGGAAGTCCCTTCCTCCGCCGGCGGCGTCCCGTAGAAATAATCCAGGAACTGGAGGATGTCCTCCTTCAGGCCCACCGCGAACTCGTATTCTTTGGCCTTGATAAGGGATTTGATGGAATCGATCTTGTCCAGGCGCTGAGGGTCGTCGATGAGGATCTTCACCTTGCCGTCTTCCTTTCCCAGGGGGACCCACAGGTTCCGTTTCAGGTAAACCTGTTTCACCCGCGTCAGGAGATCGCCGGGGATGGGAAAGTTGTTGTCAAAAGGGACGTATTCGCACTTGTAATACTCGGCCAGGGATTGCCCGATATCCGCCTTCTTGACCTTCATGTCGTTGAGGAACACGGATTCGACGGACCGCCTCTGGGCCCGGGCCGCGGTGATCGCCTGCTGGAGTTCCTTTTCGGTGATGAGGTTGTTCTTGAGCAGGTAGTCGAAACGGGTCTTTTTCTCCCGTTTCTTGCTCATTTTGTTCTGGTTGAAAAAGGCGATGCCCAGGACCTTCGCCATCTCCACGGCCGAGTTCTGGTCGTCCAGGGTGAAGCGGTCGCCGTTTTTCTTGTTGATGAGCTGCAGCACGCCGATCACGTATTTTTTGTAGAGGATCGGGACGGTCAGGATCTGGCGGGTGGTATACCCGGACTGCTTGTCCCACTTGCTGTCAAAGGAGAGGTCCTTGTTGATCATGGCCAGTTCGGCCGTGTCATAGGCGTTGACCACGTTGGTGATCTGCGCGTTGGCGGCCGTGTAGCCGGCAAGGCTCTTGTTGTTGATGGGGACCCGGATCTCCACCGTGTCCCCGCCCCCCTTGAAGCGGGAATAGATTTCCCTCTTTTTGACGTCCACCACATAGATGGTGATCCGGTCGGCCTCGAACAGGCTGAGGATGCTGTCTTTCAGGCTGATCAGGATTTCGTCGATGTTCCTGGCCGCGTGAATCTGGTTGGCGATGTCGTTCAGCGCCTTGTAATAGATCAGCTTTTTCTGTTCCTTGGAAAGCTGCCCGGTTCCTGTGTTGTCCATACTGCAACTCCTTAACGCGCCGGGATGGCCGAATGCCCGACCCTTCGGGACAGGGGTGTCCGGGGACGGCGCCTCCTCACCGTGGGGAAGGGACCGAGGGAAGCATCTCCTGCGGTTCCGTAAGCAGAAACGATCCTTCCTCGATCCAGCCCTTGAGGATCTTCGCGATTTCAAGGGCACGGGGATATGAAGAGAGGGGGACGGTAGGGACTTCCTCGCCGTTGAAGCGGATCACGCCGCTTTTCAGTTCGGCGTAGCTGACATGTCCCAGGGCAACGGCCTTCCCTTTGGGATAATCCACCCCGTAATCGATGATCTGGGTGAAGATCTCTTCATCGGAGACGCCGGTGAACCGGGCCATCTCCTCGCTGATAATGGGGATGGGAACCCCCACGCCGACCGCCAGGGAACACCCGTATCCCAGCATGCTGACCCCCCTCACCCACCGGGGGTCCATCTCTTTCAGGTCTCCCATGGTCATCAGGGTGCCGCCGGGTGTCATCGGTGTCCCGTTTTCATGCCGCTTGACGGACGGATTGTGCTGGGTGCCCGCCCCCATGATATATCCCCGGGCACCCCCGAGGAAAATCCGGGTCCCCAGCCCCATGGTGAGGAAGTACGGATCGTTCAAAAGCGGGCTCAACTGCCCCGCAGTGGCATAATTGGCGTTTCCCGCGCCCGGCTTCAGGACGCCCATGTAGGTATAGATGGTCTTTCTGGAGAGATTGACGGCGCAGTTGTAATTCTGGTAGGCGTTTCGCGGGTTGAGCAGCATCCCGTACGGAAGATCCCTGATGGTGATCTTTTTTCCGGCCTCCCGGGCCGGATAACAGTCGGTTCCGTAGGCCGTGGCCTTGATCTGGATCTTTTTTCCGGCCACCAGGTCCTCGATGACATGCCCTCCCCCGTACTTGAACTGCCCCGGATGGACCCGGTTCAGCGGATCGTCCTCCGCCGGTTCCGTCGCGCCGATGTAGATGTCCACCGCGGCCAGGCCCGCATAGGCGGGCACCCCGTTCAGCCACACCCGGGAGGCCCTGATGGCCGGCCGCGTGTGCCCGAAATTGATGAAGGCCCCGGAAGAACACATGGGAGAAAAGGTCCCCGTGGTGACCACATCCACCTCGCGGGCGGCCTTGCGGGCACCTTTTCTCTTGACGATATCGGCCATCTCGTCCGCCGTCACCACCACGACCTTCCCGGATTTGATCCTCCGGTTGATGTCACTGATGGTCCTGGAGACCTTTTTCTGCGCCATCGATATCCGACCCTCCCCGGAAGCGGACCCTGCGGCGTCGCCGGCCGCCGGCACGCCTGCGCCCGGTCCCTTCCATTATGGGCGCATCATAGAATGGATGCGCTTTCATGACAAGAAAAAGTTTCGCGTCCGCGGAGACGATCAGGGGCTCCGGAAGGAATTCACCATTCTTGACATTGCAGGGACCTTCCGATAACAAGAACCCGGTGAGAAGGGAATGAAACCGCCCGATCCCCGGGCCGACAAAAGGGGATCGTCCGGCGGGAGAACGGATGTCGCCATGGAACAGACCGTCAGGATCGGAAAACTGCGTATCGGACAGAACGGCCCCTTTTTCCTGATCGCCGGGCCCTGCGTCATCGAAACCGAGGCGATCACCCTCCGGGTGGCCCATTTCCTGAAAGCGGCGGGCGAGGAACTGGATATCCCGGTTATCTTCAAGACCTCCTATGACAAGGCCAACCGGACCTCCCTGGATTCATTCCGGGGGCCCGGCATAGAGGAGGGCCTGAGGATCATCCGCCGGGTAAAGGCGGAGACCGGGCTTCCGGTCCTGTCCGACATCCACCGGCCCGAAGACGCGCGAAAGGCCGCCGGGGTCCTCGATGTCATTCAGATCCCGGCCTTCCTGTGCCGGCAGACGGACCTGCTCCTGAGCGCGGCCGCATCCGGCCGCCCCGTGAACATCAAGAAAGGCCAGTTCCTTTCCCCGTGGGAGATGCGGCAGGCGGTTGAAAAAGTAGCATCGGCCGGAGGAGGGGGGATCATTCTCACGGAACGGGGGAACTTTTTCGGGTACAACAATCTGGTGGTGGATATGCGGTCCGTTCCCATCATGAAAGGGTTCGGGTGGCCGGTGGTCATGGACGCCACCCACAGCGTCCAGCTTCCCGGGGGGGAAGGCGCCCGTTCGGGCGGCCAGCGGGAATTCGTCGGACACCTGGCCCGGGCCGCGGTGGCCGCGGGGGCCGACGGGGTCTTCATGGAGATTCACCCGGATCCCGACGCCGCGCTCTGCGATGGACCCAATTCCCTGCCCCTTCAAGACGTCAAGCCCCTGCTGCGTGTTCTGAAGGGAATTCATCGTCTCGTCAGATCCTGAACCCGGCCGGCTTCTCCCGGGTTGCCTTGAACCGGTCCCGCAGGACCGGGGCGTCTCGGACCGGTACCGGGGGATCGCCGGGGGCCGGAGGACTCGATTTATGGCCCAGGAAAAGGCCGCCCGAACGCGGCTGCTATTTCTTGATGTGGACGGCGTCCTGACGGACGGCCGCATTATCCTGAACGACCGCGGGGAAGAGACCAAGTCCTTCAACGTGAAGGACGGGCTGGGGCTGAAGATGCTCATGGCCTCCGGCGTGGAGGTGGTGATCGTCACGGGGAGGTCCTCGGGCGTGGTGGCCCGGCGGGCCGCGGAGCTGGGAATCAGGGCGGTTTACCAGGGCGTGGCGGACAAGGGGGACCTGTGCCGGCGCCTCCTCGCGGAAAGAGGGCTTGAACGGCAACAGGCCTGCGCGGTGGGGGATGACCTTCCGGATCTCGCCATGTTCAGGGAATGCGGCCTGCGCATCGCAGTGGCGGACGCCGCGCCGGAAGTCCGGGCCGCGGCCGACCACGTCACCCGGAGCGGGGGCGGATCCGGGGCGGTCCGGGATGTCTCGGAATGGATCCTGAAATGCCAGGGAAAATGGGAAGACGCGCTGGCCGACGCCGGGGGAAATTAGGGTTTGCACAGGATGGGGCTCACTGATATGATACCGGCCTGAGAGGGAAGATAAACCGAGGATAAACCCCGGACGCCGCGGGTCCGGGGCGTCCGGGGAAGCTGCCGATCTTTTCATGAAAAATTTTCTCAAGAAACAGTGGCCCCTGATCGCCCTGGCCCTGGTGCTCCTCGTTGCCGTCTTTTATCTTGTGAGATCCGGGAGGGAAACGGCCGAAAACGGAATCGTCAGGGATCTCATGTCCGGGGAGGGGGTGAAGCTCCAGGACATTCACTACACCCAGGATGATCCGGACGCGAGGATAAAGTGGGTCCTGGACGCCAGGGAAGTCCGTTTCTCCCAGGACCGGCGCACCATCTTTTTTCATGGATTCCGCCTGTCCATGACCCCCCGGGACCGGCCCTGGTTCAGGCTGAACGGAAAGGAAGGCCGCTACTCGAGGGACACGGGCGATATGCAACTCTGGGGCGACCTGAAAGGGACCTCGGGGAACGGTTATACGATCCTGACCCAGCGCATGATTATCAATGAAAAACGGGGAGTGGTCCGGACGGATCAGCCGGTCCGGATCATGGGGCCGCTCTTTTCAGTGGACGGCCGGGGACTGACGGCCGACATGAAAACCGAAAGGCTCAAGGTCCTGTCACATGTCACCACTACCATTCACAAGGGGTCTTTTGTCCGATGAAAAACCGAATCATCGCATGTGCGTTCATGTTCATGGCGGCGCTGGTGTGGGGGGCCGCCGGCACACCCACCGCGACCGCCGGGTCTCCGCCGGAGGCCGATCATACGTCCGGAAAACCCGCCCGGACGGCCGAACCCTCGGGCATGGTCATAAAATCGGACACCCTGGAGGTCGATGATACCGCCAAGGTGGTGGTTTTCACCGGGGGCGTCAACGCCACGAAAGACAACCTGACCATCTCCTGCGACCGGATGGTGGTTCATTATGTCAGCGCACCCGGCCGAACGGATCCGGCGGGTCGGGGCAAAACCGCGGAGACGGCCACCCGGGTGGACCGCATCGTGGCCACGGGGAACGTGGTCATCCGCCGGGCCGAGGGCGGCGTGGCCACGGCGAGGAAGGCCGTCTATTTTGAAAACGCCGACAAGGTGGTGCTGACCGACCATCCGCGCGTCCGGCGCGGAAGGGACTTTGTGGAGGGGACCCGGATCACCCTTTTCCTCAAACAGAACCGAAGTGTGGTCGAGGGTTCCGGTGACAAAAAGGTCCGGGCGGTGATTTTTCCCGGATCAAAGGAGAAATGAAGGTCATGACGCCGGGAAAGGAAATGGTCGCGGCCGAGGGACTGGCCAAGATCTACAACGGGAAACGGGTGGTCGATCATGTCACCATCCGGCTCCGGCGCCGGGAAATCATCGGCCTTCTGGGGCCCAACGGGGCCGGCAAGACCACCACGTTTTACATGATGGTGGGGCTGACGCGTCCGGACGAAGGACGGGTGTTCCTGGACGGCGAGGATATCACGCGGGATCCCATGTACCTCCGGGCCAGAAAGGGGATCAACTACCTGGCCCAGGAACCTTCCGTATTCAGAAAGCTGACGGTGGAGGAGAATCTCCTGGCCATCCTTGAGACCCTGGACATCCCTCCGGCCGAAAGAAAAATCCGGTTCCACCGGCTCATGGCGGAACTCAACATTTCCCATCTTGCCAAACAGAAGGCGGCCTCCCTCTCCGGGGGGGAACGGCGCCGGCTCGAGATCACCCGGTCCCTGGTCACGGAACCGAGGTTCATGCTCCTGGACGAACCGTTCGCAGGGATAGACCCCCTCGTGCTGAGCGATATCCAGCAGATCATCCGGCACTTGAAGGAACGGGGGCTCGGCATTATGATATCGGACCATAATGTAAGGGAAACACTGAACGTATGCGATTCCGCCTATATTATCAGTGAGGGAAAAATCATCGAGCACGGACCGCCGGAGAAGATCGTCCAAAGCGAGGTCGCGCGGCGGGTTTATCTGGGAGAGGATTTCGACTATAAAAGTCCAAAGACAACGGGCGCGTGAGCAGGCGCCGGGCGAAAGAACCGGTATGCCGGGACCATCCCTTGCTCCCGGCGTGGACCGGCCATCGGGGATCCTCCCGGCCTGGAAGGTGACGGCGATTCCACTATGGCTCTTGAATTAAAACAGTCCCTGGGACTCACACAGCAACTCATCATGACGCCTCAGTTGCAGCAGGCCATCAAGCTGCTGCAGCTCTCCAGGCTCGAGCTGGTGGAGACCCTCTATGAGGAGATGGAAACAAATCCCCTCCTGGAGGAACAGCCGGCGGCAGAGGAAGATGGAGACGGAAAGGGACCGGAAGGGGCCGAGGAGCCGGTCGAGGAGCCCCCGGCGCTGCAGGAAGTGACCGTGGAGGAACGGGCCCGGGACGACGTGGACTGGGAAAACTATCTTTCCGAGTACAACACGGGCTGGGCCGAGATGCAGTACGACGGCCGTGAAGGTCCCTCCTTTGAAAATACCACCTCCGAGAAAACGAATCTTCACGCGCACCTCTCGTGGCAGCTCAACATGGGCAACTTCGATGAAGCGCAACGGGAGATCGGCTATCACATCATCGGCAACCTGGACGAAGACGGATACCTCGATATCTCGCTGGAGGAAATCCGGAAGATCACGGGACAGCCGGAACAGAAGGTCGTCGAAACCCTTCACATCATCCAGAATTTCGATCCGGTGGGGGTGGCGGCCCGGGACACCCGGGAATGTCTGCTCATCCAGGCAAGATTCCAGGGGCTCGGAGGAACGATTGTCGAAAAGATCATCATGGACCACCTGCCGTCCCTCGAAGGGAGGAGGTTCGACCTGATCGCCGCCCGGCTTTCCATCACCATAGAGGAAGTCAGGGCCGCCGTCTCCGTGATCCAGGGGCTGGAGCCGAAACCCGGTCGCCTTTACACCGACGACGATACCATCTATATCGTCCCGGACATATACGTCTTCAAGATGGGGGACGGATATGAAATCGCCCTCAACGAGGACGGCCTGCCCAAATTGCGGATCAACGGCTATTACAGGGAGATCATCAAGAGCAAGGACCTGGTATCCGAAAAGGCCCGGACCTACATCCATGAAAAACTGAAGTCTGCGGCCTGGCTCATCAAGAGCATCCACCAGCGGCAGAGGACCATCTACCGGGTGACCGAGAGTATTTTCAAATTCCAGTCCGCTTTTCTGGATCAGGGTATCACGGCGCTCAAACCCCTTATCCTCCGCGACGTGGCGGAAGACATCCAGATGCATGAGTCAACGGTCAGCCGGGTGACCACCAATAAATACGTCCACACGCCCCAGGGCCTCTATGAACTGAAGTTTTTTTTCAACAGCGCCATCAGCGGCCTCGACGGCAACGACGTCTCCTCCGAAAGCGTCAAGGCCTATATCCGGAATATCATCAAGGCCGAGGACAAAAGAAAACCGGTCAGTGATCAGGGAATTGCCGAAATCCTGAGGAAATTCAATATCAAGGTCGCACGGAGAACGGTTGCCAAGTACCGGGAATCCATGAAAATATTGCCCTCAAGAAGCCGAAAGACGTCCTATTGAATGATGTTTTTTCTTGTGAAGACGCTTTTGGTTTGATAAATTAAAAGTTTTGACATTCCGGACGCCCCGTAACGGGGCACCGGACCGTTTTCCGGGAATACCCCGTGATCCCGGGGGCCGGGATTTTGGGAAAAGGCCCCCGTCCCCCGGCACGTCGCGCCGGGCGGAGGCGTCGCGGCCGCGGAGCCGGGCGTTCAGCAAAGACATCAACGTCAGAAGGAGACATCCATGGATATCACCGTCACATTCAGGCACACGGAACCCATTGAAAGCCTAAAGGCGTATGCCGAGGAAAAGCTGTCCAAGGTGAACAAATATATCGATTTTCCGGCGGAGGCGCATGTCGTCCTGAGGGTCGAGAAGTTCCGGCACCACGCCGATGTCACCCTGAGCCTGAACGGTGTGATCATCAAGGGAGCCGAAGAAACCGGGGATATGTATTCGGCCATTGACCAGGTAATGGACAAGATCGAAAAACAGGTCAAGCGGCACCTGTCCAAGATCCGGGACCATCGATCGGAAACACCCCGGGACGAAGAAATGATCCTGGAGGAAACCGCGGAAGAGGCGGCCGAACTGGGGCAGGAAGAACCGGTCATCGAGGTGGAAAAGCTGGTGGCCAAACCCATGGACCCCGAAGAGGCCGCCATGCAGCTGCATTACAAGAAGCAGGACTTCCTGGTGTTCAGGAACGCCAGGACCCGGCAGATCAACGTGATATACAACCGCAAGGACGGCGTGATGACGTTGATTGAACCCACCGGTTGAATGGCGGCCGGGACGCCTACGAAATTCCGGTGAACGCCTCAACCGTCTGCCTCCCTGCGGCCGGTGGCGGGCGCGGAAACGCGCATGCGGCACAAAAAAACAACGGTGTTACGGACAGCGGTTTTTCGAAATGAAACTCTCTGAAATGCTTGATGAGGAAAATGTCATCCCCGAGCTCCGGGCAACGGACAAGAAGGGGGTTCTGGAAGAGCTGACCGAAACCCTGGCCAGCCACGAACCTTCCATCGACCGCTCAACCCTTGTCAAGGTCCTCATGGAACGGGAACGGCTCGGGAGCACGGGTATTGGAGACGGCGTGGCCATCCCCCACGGAAAACTGAGCGCCGTCAGCCGCCCCGTGATTTCATTCGGCCGGAGCACGCAGGGTCTCGATTTCGACGCCATGGACGGACAGCCCACCTATCTATTTTTTCTGATCGTCGCTCCCGAAAATTCTTCCGGCTTCCACCTCCAGATCCTTGCAAGGATTGCGAAGACATTGAAAAACAGCGAATTCCGGAAAAAACTGATGGCCGCGGAAAACCGGGTGGAGATCTACGAAATCATCACCCGGACGGACGAGGAAATCTGACCTTAACTTCAGCAGAGGCTTCCACAGCGATTATGATCGGACTGCTCATCATCACACACTGCGACGTGGGAAAGGAATTCCTGAACGCCACGGAACTGATCGTGGGAGGGCTGGAGGCCGTCGACGCCATCTCCGTCACACAGCTGACCGAAAGCGCGGAAATGATCCGGACCATTTCCGAAAAGATACAGGCACTGGACCAGGGAGACGGCGTCATTATCCTCACCGACATGTTCGGGGGGACCCCGTCCAACCTGAGCCTTTCGTTCCTGAACGAGGAACGCGTGGAGGTCCTGACGGGCGTCAACCTTCCGATGGTGATCGCCATCGCCCAGGATCGTGACCGTCTTTCCCTGAAGGAGCTGGGCAAAAAAGCGGAACAGGCCGGGCGCAGGAGCATTGCCCTCGCCGGCAACCTTTTGGAAACACAATGAGTTTTATTGCGGAAATCACACCCCGCAATATGGCGCGATTCCTGGACGAAATCCTCGAAATCGAAACCGCTTCCTTTCCGTCCCCCTGGGATCCGCGGATATTCGAGAACGAGGCCGCACGTCCGGATTCCGTGCTCTGGGGCCTTTTGGCCGGTACCCGGGTCGGGGGATATATCTGCTTCCGCCTAGGTCCGCAGGAGATCCACCTGATGAACCTTGCGGTGCATCCCCGGCGGAGGAGGAGAGGACATGCCACGACCCTTCTGAAAACGATGATCGACAAGGGGCTGTCCTGCGGCGTCCGGCGTGCGTGGCTGGAGGTGCGGCCTTCCAACGCGACGGCCAAGGCCCTGTATGAAAAGGCCGGCTTCAAGGTGTCGGGCCGGATACACCGTTATTACACGGACACCCGTGAAGACGCCGTGGTCATGTCCCGGGTCCTTTCCCCTTCTGTTCCGGGAGCATTCCGGAACGGGGCGCCTTCGGAATCCCCGGCTTTCCTGTAATCCGGGGCCGTACCGGAAATGAACGGCACGCCGGCCGGGATGACGGGGGCGATGAACAATCAGACCAAAGGGCGGAAAGCGGATTCTTCGCGGTTCCGTCAAATTCAACAGCTCTCAGGAGGTGGAAGATGTCTTTGAAAGTGGCGATCAATGGTTTTGGACGCATCGGGAGAATGGTTTTCAGGGCGGGGCTTGGCAACCCGGGGATTGAATTCGTTGCCATCAATGACCTGACCGACCCCGCCACGCTGTGTCACCTGTTGAAATACGACTCGGTACACGGGATACTGGACGCCGAGGTCTCCAGCACGGAGCATTCCCTCATCGTGGACGGCAGGGAAATCGAAATCTACACGGAAAAAGAGCCTTCCCGGCTCCCCTGGCGGGACACGGGGGTCGAGACGGTGATGGAATGCACGGGCCTTTTCAGGGACCGGGAAAAGGCGGCCGGCCATCTGGAAGCGGGCGCGCGGAAGGTAATCATCTCCGCCCCGGCCAAGGGACCGGATGCCACGCTGGTCATGGGCGTGAACCATCATGAATACGATCCCCAAAAGCACCATGTCGTCTCCAACGCCTCCTGCACCACCAACTGCCTGGCGCCCGTCTGCAAGGTCCTCCTGGACAATTTCGGGATCGAAAAAGGACTGATGACCACCACCCACGCCTACACCGGCGACCAGCGGCTCCTCGACTTCCCGCACAAGGATCTCCGAAGGGCAAGGGCCGCCGCCTGCGCCATGATCCCCACCACGACCGGCGCGGCCAGGGCCGTGGCCCTGGTCCTTCCCCAGCTGGAAGGGAAACTGAACGGAATGGCCATCCGGGTGCCCACGCCCAACGTCTCGGTGGTGGACCTGGTGGCGCAACTGAGCAAACCCGCCACGGTGGAGGAGATCAACCGGGCCATGGCGGATGCCGCCGCCTCGGATCTGAAGGGCATCCTGGGCTACTGCGACGAACCGCTCGTTTCCATCGATTTCAACGGGACCCGGGAATCTTCGACGGTGGACGCCCTTTCCACCATGACCGTGGGTGATGACATGGTCAAGGTGCTGTCATGGTATGACAACGAATTCGGGTATGCCAACCGCATGGTGGATCTGGCCCTGTACATGGCGGGAAGCTGATCCGCCGACCGCGCGGGAGGGCTTGATTCCCGGATATTGAGGAGACACGGAACATGACGGATCGAATACCGCTGATCGCCGGCAACTGGAAAATGAACCTGCTCATCGACGAGTCGGTCCGGCTCGTGGAACAGATCATGGCCGGAATACGGGACGTGGAAGGGGTGGACGTGCTGGTGGCCCCGCCCTTTACCAGCCTTTCCGCGGTCTCGACGGCCATCGGCGCGAGCAAAATCCTCCTGGCCGCCCAGAACATGCACGCCGAAACGAGCGGGGCCTTTACCGGGGAAATCTCTCCCCCCATGATCAGGGATGCGGGATGCACCCATGTCATCCTGGGCCATTCCGAGAGAAGGACCCTCTTCAACGAAACCAGCGCCCAGATCGACGGGAAGGTCCAGGCGGCCGTGGCCGCGGGGCTTATCCCCGTCCTGTGCATCGGCGAAACCCTGGAACAGCGGGAGGCCGGAAAGACCTTCGACATCATCAGGGAACAGCTGGAGGGTTCGCTCCGGGGGTTCCGGGCCCGGGGGACCATGCCCCACACCGCCATCCTGGCCTATGAACCGGTATGGGCCATCGGCACCGGAAAGACGGCGACCCCGGACCAGGCCCAGGAGGTGCACCGCTTTGTGAGGGGGTGGCTGGCGGAAACCTTCGGCGAGGAAACCGCCACGCGGGTGCGGATCCTGTACGGCGGCAGCGCAAAGCCGGGGAATATCAGGGATCTCATGTCTCAGCCGGATATCGACGGGGCGCTCGTGGGCGGGGCCAGCCTGAAGGCCGAGTCCTTTGTGCCCATGATCCGTTTCAGGGAACCCGGATAGGACACCCGGGGCCCGGAGACGCGGAAAAACCGGGAGATTCACGCCGCGCGGCAGGGCCCGGGAAGCAGCATCCCGCCCTTCCGGCGGCGCCGACCCACGATTTTTTGTTGCAAAATCGTTAAAATGATGTAGAATTCAGGGTTCAGGAATACGGGCATCAAGAATCTATGTTCCGAACATAAGGGGTCAACAACCACATGCAGCCAATTTTGCTCATCCTCCATATCGTGGTCTGTACGGCGCTGATACTCATCGTGCTCCTGCAGCACGGAAAAGGCGCGGACATGGGGGCCGCCTTCGGTGGTTCCACCCAGACCGTCTTCGGCAGCACGGGGGCCACGACGTTTTTGCAGAAGGTTACCACGGCGACGGCCATTGTCTTCATGCTGACGTCCCTGGCCCTTTCCATCCTGTTCGGGAAGGGCGTCACCAGTTCCATCATGAAGGACATCAATGCCCGTCCACCGGCGGCCGAAGCGCCCGCCGCCCCTGCCGCGGCTCCGACCCCGCAGGGAAACACGACAAAATAGTCTCCGCCCGCAAGCAGGTCCCGCCGGCGGAAAAAGGCTGTTGCTTGAAAATCGATGCCATGTTCGTGCCGAAGTGGTGGAACCTGGTAGACACGCTATCTTGAGGGGGTAGTGGGCCACG
>CAZCVB010000026.1:0-16170 GCA_964501805.1 uncultured Desulfobacteraceae bacterium
ACCGGAAGCCACTCGCGCCCGGCTTCCCGCTTCTCCGGCAGACCTGAAAATCGCTCAAACCGGATAAAATGAATACCCCGGCGGCCGCCTATCCCGCGTCATCCCGCCCCGCCAGCCGGTCCAGCACGATGGCGGCGGCTGTTCTGACGGAGAGATGATTGTAATTCCCGGCCCCCTCCACCGGCTCCAGCACATGGTCGACGCGGCGCATGAGCTCGTCCGTCAGGCCCCAGGCCGTCCCGAAAAGCAGCAGCACGGGCCTGTCCTGCCGGAGGAATCCCCGCACGCGGGCATACGGGACGGGACGGATCCCCCGGCGTCCGGCGGCCGTGGCCACCAGCACCGGCGCATCTTCCGTCATCGCCCGGACCCGGTCGGCCGCCCGCTCAACGGTCGATACGACCGTGACGCGCCGGACCGCTTCCCCGCGGTGGGGATTGTACCGGGCCCCGTATCCGCAGGTCCAATGGGAGACCACCCGCTCCGCCAGTTCCCGCTGGTCCTCCAGCGGGGTGATGACAAACACCCGGGTCACATCAAAGGTGCGGGCCAGCCGGGCCAGGTCATGGAGATCCAGGGGTGTCACGGCCGAGGCGATCGTCTCGCCGTTCTTGTTGTAAACCGGGTAATGTACCAGCCCGATAAAAAGGCGCATGAGGGGTCACCCGCCGGATCCCGTTCATCAGGGGTTCCGGCTCACGGGCGCCCCGGGGACAACGCCCTCGTCTTTCAATTCCGCCAGAAATTCCATGTCCTCGGCGGTCAGCGCGGCCTTTTCAAGCAGGTCCGGCCGCTTTTCAAGGGTCCTCTTCAGCGCGGCCTTCCGGCGCCACCGCCGGATCCGTTCATGGTCTCCCGACAAGAGGACCGGCGGCACCTCCCGGTCCATGAAAACCCGCGGGCGGGTGTACTGCGGATATTCCAGCAGGCCGCCTTCAAAGGAGTCCTCCACATTGGAGTTCTCCCCGCCGAGGACCCCCGGAACCAGGCGGCCTGTCGCGTCCATGACCACCATGGCCCCCAGTTCTCCCCCGCTCAACACGTAGTCGCCGATGGAGATCTCCCTGTCGATACAGAGGGACCGAATCCTTTCATCCACGCCTTCGTAACGGCCGCATACCAGGATCAGCTGATCGTAACGGGACAGGTCCCACGCCATCTCCTGGTGAAACGGTTCGCCCCGGGGGCAGAGAAGGATGGAAAGGCTCCGGCCCTTCACGCGCTCCACCGACATCAGTGCCCGGTAAATGGGGCCCGGCTTCATGACCATTCCGTTTCCGCCCCCGTAGGGCCGGTCATCGGTGGTCTTGTGGGCGTCTTCGGCAAAATCACGGATATCCACCAGCCGGACATCCACCCTTCCGTGTTTGACCGCCCGGCCCAGGATGCCCTCTTCCAGGTAGGCGTGAAACATCCCGGGAAATATGGTGAGGACGTCAAACCTCATTCAGCTCCAGCAGTCCCTCCATGGGCGAAACGATCATTTTTCCATTCTTGAGATCGATTTCCCGGACCACCTCGCGCGTGGCGGGGATCAGGACCTCTCTTTTTCCCTCTTTGACCTCGTAGATGTCGTTCGCGCCGGTCGGGATGATCCGAGATACCCTCCCCAGGTATTCACCGCTGTCCCGGAACACCCGGATTCCCACAAGTTCGTGGTAAAAAAACTCGCCTTCCCCGCGGACAAGGGCGTCCTTTCGAACAAGGATCTCGGCGCCGCGGAAGCGCTCGGCCTCACCGCCGGAGCCCACTCCCGCCAGCCGCATCAGATAGACCCGCTGGTGAGGCGCCAGGGAAACCACGGAAAAACAACGCATCCCGCCCTCCGGAAGCCGGAGAAAAACCTCTTCCGCCTCCGTAAAGGAGGCATCGGATCCGGCATAGGGCAGGATCCGGAGAAGCCCCCGCGTCCCGTGAGGCCGGAGAACTTTCCCCACGGGAACCAGATCACCGGCTGAAGACGCACGCACGCTATTCGATAATCTCCAGAACCGACCGTTTGTTGATCTTGGTGGAAGCCGCGCTCAAGATGGTCCGCATGGCCCTTGCCGTGCGGCCCTGTTTCCCGATGACCTTTCCCAGATCTTCCTTCGCCACCTTCAATTCAATCACGGAGGTCTGCTCCCCCTCTATCTCAGTGACAGAAACATCCTCCGGCTTATCCACCAGCGCCTTCGCAATATACGCAATCAAGTCCTTCATCTCGACTCCCTCCATGCAGGATGCCCGCACCGCGCCAATCGCTGTTCCGTGCTACTGAGACTTGGTCATTCCATGCTTTTTCAACAGGGCACCGGCGGATTCCGAAACGAGGGCGCCTTTCCCGATCCAGTACTGTACCTTCTCGTCGTGGATCTTCACCTCCGCCGGATCCTTCATGGGATCGTAATACCCCAGAATCTCGAGAAATTTTCCGTCACGCGGTGCCTCGGAATCGGCCGCGACCAATCGATAAAACGGTTTCTTTTTCGCTCCCATTCTTGCTAAACGTATCCTGACTGCCATCTCCTTGTATCACCCCCTCTGAAAAGGACCGTTTCGAGATCCGGCAAAAGCCCCGCCTTTATCCGGTTTTCCGCCCGGACCGGGGACCGCCACCCGAAACAGATTCCCTGTATTCCGTGATCAAAACCCTGGCTTCGCCGCCCTGTCGCCGCCCCTCTCCCGGGACGGCCTTGAATCGCTCCGCTCATTTTCGGGGGGATATCCCGCATCATCCCGGACGCCCCCGGAAACCCTATCCGAAAAGGGAGCCCATATCGAAACTTCCCTTTTTGGCGAAACGTTCCATCACCTTTTTCGTCTGGACGAAATTCTTCAGCAGCCGGTTCACATCCTGAACGGTGGTCCCGCTGCCGCGCGCGATCCGCCGCCGCCGGCTGCCGTTTATGATCTTGTAATGCCGGCGTTCTTCCCGGGTCATGGAATTGATGATGGCCTCCACCATCACCAGTTCCCTCTCGTCCGGTTTGAACTGTTTGAGTTTCTTGATCTGCCCCATCCCCGGCAGCATCCCCAGGATCTGCTCCATGGAACCCAGCTTCTTCACCTGCCGCAACTGCTGCCGGAAATCCTCCAGATCGAACCGGCTTTTCTTCAGCTTTTTCTCAAGGAGCCGGGCCTCTTTTTCATTAAAGCGTTCCTGGGCCTTTTCAATGAGGGAGAGGACATCCCCCATCCCGAGGATCTGCGACGCCATCCGGTCGGGGTGGAACGGCTCCAGGGCATCCAGTTTTTCCCCGGTTCCGATGAACTTGATGGGCCTGTCTACGACCGCCCGGATGGAGAGCGCGGCGCCGCCCCTGGCGTCACCTTCCATTTTTGAAAGGATCACGCCGGTGATCTCCAGCCGCTCATTGAAATGTTCGGCCACGTTGACCGCGTCCTGCCCGGTCATGGCGTCGGCCACCAGAAGGATCTCCGCGGGAGCGCATTTCGCCTTGATGCGCTCCAGCTCCTGCATCAGGGCATCATCGATATGAAGGCGCCCCGCCGTGTCGATCACCAGGACGTCGGCGCCCTCTCCACCGGCCTTTGCCAGTGCGTCCAGGGATATAACCTCCGGAGGCTGGGCCGGGTCCGAGGGATAGACCGGCACACCGAGCTGGCGGCCCAGCTTCGTGAGCTGCTCAATGGCGGCCGGCCGGTAGACGTCCGCCGGCACCAGATACGGGTACCGCCCCTGCCCGCGCAGGTGCCGGGCCAGCTTGGCCGCGGTGGTGGTCTTGCCCGATCCCTGCAGCCCCACGAGCATCAATACGTGGGGCGTCCTCCCCACCAGCCGCAACCCCTGGGCCGACCCGCCCATCAGCCGGGTCAGTTCCTGGTTGACGATCTTTATCAGCTGCTGGCCGGGAGTCAGGCTGTCCAGGACCTCCTGACCGATGGCCCGCGCCCGGATGTCGTCCACCAGCCGCTTGACCACCCTGTAATTGACGTCCGCCTCAAGCAGGGCCAGGCGCACTTCCCGGAGGGCCTCCTGGACATTGGCCTCCGTGAGTTTTCCCCGGCCCGTGATCTTCTTGAAAACCGAGTCCAGTTTTTCCGTCAGGCTTTCAAACATTTCAGGCAATCCATCAAAGTGCCAAACAACTAATATAATTTAAATCATTTTATATTGTCAATGGAAAAGAATCCCCATCCCGGGCGGTCCGCATGCCGGAACGGACGCCGCGCCTTTCGGGAACGGAGACATCAATGTTTATCATATTTAGCGGGTTTTCACATCAAAATATTCAACCGCGTTCCTCCCTCACGGGACAACCTTCCGTGGATGCCGGGACGATGAACTGCCCCGCCGCAAGCACCGGAGAATACAACCCCTGTCCGCCTCGGGCGGATTCGGCCCGCCATTTTGAGGTTGCCAAGGGCATGGATACCTTTTAATATCGTGGCGATCCCGGTTTGAACGGCCGGGACTTCCGGGGACGCCGCCGGGCGGGCGGGTTCAATGCGAAACGAGGGTGCCGGGGAGATGACGGAAAACAGGCGGCAGGACCGGGGCATCATTCGTCCCCGAAAGGGAAAAGGAGATCCGGCCGTCGGCCCTGATGCCCTGATGGTGATCATCCCCTCCCAGCTCGAACACCTGGCCCGCAGGACAGGGGCGGAAGAGGTTCCGTTCAGCGAAAGGACATGGTATCGGCTGTACCGGGCCCCCGACGCATCCGGCGGGATCACCCTTTGCGGCCCGTTCCTGGGCGCCCCCCACGCGGTGATGGGGATGGAAAAACTCATCGCCCTGGGCGCCCGGAGGATCTGGGTCCTGGGATGGTGCGGGTCCCTCCAGCCGGACCTCCGGGCCGGGCACGCGGTGATCCCCACCGGGGCCGTTTCCGGCGAAGGGACGTCGGCCCACTATCCCATCGGGGACAGGCCCGTCCGGCCGGACCCGGGGCTTGTCCGGCGCCTGGCGCGCGGGCTCGGCCGCGCCGGGATCCCTTTCAAAAAGGGGACGGTCTGGACCACGGATGCCATTTACCGGGAAACCGTCCGAAAGATCCGCTCTCTCCGTGACCGGGGCGTCCTGGCCGTGGAGATGGAACTCTCCGCCCTCATGACGGTGGCCATCTTCCGGTCCGTGTCCCTGGGCGCGCTGCTGGTGGTCTCGGACGAACTCGCCGACCTCAAATGGCGGCCCGGATTTTCCGACCCCCAGTTTCGAAAGAATTCCCTGGCCGCCGCGGAAGTCCTGCTTCAGGCCGCCGTGGCGACGGGCGCGGATGAACCCGGGCCGTCAAACGGCCCGGTGCGGTAAACGCGGCATCCCGTCCCGCGGAAAAAATCATGATTTTCACCGGGCCGTCACCCCCCGGGAGGAGCGCTACGGCGGAACATGGAGCAGGTGATCAACGAAATCGAAGCCCTTCGGGAAAAGATCCGCTATCACAACCACCGCTATTACGTGCTGGACGACCCGGAGATATCGGACGCGGAATACGACCGCCTTTTCAGGCGCCTGGCGGAACTCGAGGAAAGACATCCCGAACTGGCGACCCCGGACTCCCCCAC
This sequence comes from uncultured Desulfobacteraceae bacterium, assembly GCA_964501805.1. Lineage (GTDB taxonomy): Bacteria > Desulfobacterota > DSM-4660 > Desulfatiglandales > Desulfatiglandaceae > CAZCVB01. Next base: position 5,512 of record CAZCVB010000026.1, read on the forward strand.
CCGGGGCGTGGGCGCCGGACCCCGGGAGACCTTCTCCCGCGTAAAACACCGCCATCCCATGTTGAGCCTCGAAAACGGCTTTGCCGACCGGGACCTGCTCGATTTTGACAAACGGCTCCGCCGGTTCCTGGGAGACGACACGCCGTTTGATTACACGGTGGAACCCAAGATCGACGGGCTGGCCGTGGAACTCGTCTATGAAGGCGGCCGCCTCAAGACCGCCGCCACGCGGGGAGACGGGTACGCGGGGGAAGACGTCACCCCGAACATCAAGACCCTCCTCTCGGTTCCGCTGACGCTCACCGCGCACAACCCGAGCCTTCCCGTGCCGGATCTCCTGGAAGTCAGGGGCGAAGTCTACATGGAAAAGGCGGCCTTCCGGGAATTCAACCGGAAACGGGCCGAGGCGGGGCTCCCAGTTTTCGCCAACCCCCGAAACGCCGCGGCCGGCTCCCTCCGGCAGCTCGATTTCAGGGAGACCCTGAAGCGGCCCCTGAACATGTTCTGTTACGGCGTGGGAGATCCGGCGGCCATGCCCGTCGCGTCGCAGCACGAATTGATGACGGCGCTGAATGACTGGGGGCTCAGGGTCAACCTTCCCCATATAAAGGTCTGCCGGGACATCCATGAAGTGATCGCGGAATGCCGCCGGATGGAAGCGGCCCGGGACGCTTTTTTTTACGAGATCGACGGGGCGGTCATCAAGGTAAACCCGCTCCACATCCAGAACCGCCTCGGCGAAAAGACCCGGAGCCCCCGGTGGGCGCTGGCATACAAGTTCAAGCCCACGCAGGAGACCACCCGCATCACCAAGATCGATGTCCAGGTGGGCCGCACCGGGGCCCTGACCCCCGTCGCCCACCTCGAGCCCGTGGAAATCGGCGGCGTGGTGGTACGGCGGGCCACCCTTCACAACCAGGACGAGATCGACAAAAAGGACATCCGGGTGAACGACACGGTGATCGTCCAGCGGGCGGGGGACGTCATACCGGAAGTGGTCAAGGTGATCACCTCCCGGCGCACGGGAGAGGAACAACGCTTTGTCATGCCGGCCACGTGCCCGGTTTGCGGTGAAAAAGTGACGGCCAATGCGGGCGAGGTGGTGCGGAGATGTCCCAATCCCAATTGCCCGGCCCAGTTGAAGGCGTCCCTCAGGCACTTCGTGTCGAAAGGGGCCATGGATATCGACGGCCTGGGGGAGAAAACCATCGCCCAGATGCTGGACCGGGGCCTGATCCGCGAGGAAGCGGACCTGTATCACCTGACATACGAAGATCTCCTCCAGCTGGACAACATAGAAGACAAGTCGGCCACGAACCTGATCCGGGCCATCGAGGAAAGCAAACACACCACCCTGGCCCGGTTTATCTACGCCCTGGGGATCCGGCATGTGGGGGAACACATCGCCCAGCTCCTGGCGGACCATTTCGGACGGCTCGACCGGATCCAGGCGGCGACCCGGGAAGACCTGGTGTTCCGTAAAGGCAAAAAAGGCGCTCCGGATACGGGGATCAAGGGGATCGGGGAGGAAATCGCCGCCAGCATCACGGCCTATTTCGAGGACGAGGCCAACCGCCGGAACCTCCGGCGGCTCATGGAGGCCGGCATCCGGTTTGAAGAACCCGCCGGACCCGCGCCCTCACCGGTCTCCGGAAAGACCTTCGTCCTCACCGGAACCCTCCGGAACATGACGCGCCGGGAGGCCAGGGACCGGATCATACGGAAGGGCGGCCGGGTCGCTTCCAGCGTCAGCCGCCATACCGATTACGTGGTGGTGGGGGAGAACCCCGGATCCAAGCGCCGCAAGGCCGAGGAACTGGGCGTCCCCCTCCTTTCAGAGCCGGAATTCATGGACTTGACAGGGGAGGATCATGGCTGACATCCGAAGGCGTCTGATTGTCGAAGGCCGGGTCCAGGGGGTCTGGTTCCGGGATTCCACGCGCCGGGAGGCCCGGTCCCTCGGCGTCTACGGCTGGGTCCGGAACCGCCGGGACGGCTCGGTCGAGGTGGTGGCGGAGGGGCCCGAAGGGGCGGTAAAACGCCTGGTCGCCTGGTGTCACGAGGGGCCGCCCGCCGCGTCGGTCTCCCGGGTTCAGGAAAAGGAAGAGGCCTGGACGGGGGAATTCGATTCCTTTGACATCGTTTTCTGATTCCAGCGGGCCCGGCGTCCGTATGCGCGGGCGGATTCCGCCGGCCGCCGGATACGACTTTGCAAAACCGCGGCCTGAAACCCGGAACCTGCCTTCAATCCGCCGGAGGCGGACAAGGATTGTATTCCCCGCCCCTTGGGGCGTTCAATGCTTTTGATGATACCCCGTTACTTGCGGCGGGAAGTTCTTTTTTTCGAAGAAGGGATTAAGGGGCGCGAAAAAATCGAGCCCTTCGGCTTGCAGGATTTTGGTGAAAATTATATAGAGTGGTCATCCGGCGGGCCGGTATGATCCGTGCTTCCCGTCCGGCCCGGTCCTGAAACCCCTGGAAAAAGAGGGCGCCTGCCATGCATGAAAAACGTCATTTACCGCTGATCCTGACCTGCCTGTTCCTCGCAGCCGCCGCCTGCGGCTGCAGCGCCACAAAATCCGTGCTGGAAAAGATGTCTCCCAAGGCGCTTGCCGAAAAGGTGATGCCCGCCAAGTACGGCCTCAAGAAACAGGTCCTCGTCATCCCCCTGGCGGATGAGGCCGGCATTGGAGAGACGGAGATCTACCGGATAAACGAGATGTTTGTACAGCAGCTGAAAAAATCCCCGCGCCTCGTGGTCTACAAATTATCGGGCAGGCTGCCGCTTCTGGGAGACGAGCTTCCCGGCCGGACGGCCGGCATCACGGACCCCGACCTCCTCCGAAAGGTCCGGAAGCTGGACATGAACGCCCTGGTCGCCGGCTCCGTGAACCCCGTTGAAACCCGTACCAAAAAAGGTCCTTTCTGGACCTGGCCGTTTCGTAAGGTTTACACGGTCTACGAGGTCACCACCGAGGTCACCGTGGTGGACGTGGCGTCCGGGACCCTTCTTCTGAGCCGCCGCGAGACGGAGAAAGTGTCCCTGCGCCGGGAAGAGGCCCGGGATCGGGATCCCAAGGAAGTGATGGCCGCGGTTTTGAAAAAGGCCGTTTCCGGCATGCTGCAGCGTCATGCCAGGGCCATTGACAAAAAGCTGGCCGCTGAACCGTGGACCGGAAGGATCCTTTCCATGGAAAACGGGGAGATCACCATCAACGCGGGCAACAAGGTGGGGGTTCATCCCGGGCAGGTTTTCAATGTTTTCGCCCCGGGCGACCGGATTGTCTGTAAAGACGGAAAGACCCTCACCGTCCTGGGGAAAAAAATCGGCGCGATCAAGATCACCCAGGTAATGGAAAAAAGCGCCGTTGCTTCTCCCGTGGCCAAGGCGGACTTTTCAGCGGGCCTGGTGGTGAGGGAACGCCCCTGATCCCGGCGCCGCCCGTCGAGGAATACCATGCGGGGCCTCACGAAGCCGGCAGACCCAGCATTTCCCTGGCGGTCGCCACCGTGCGCGGGGTGATCGTCCTGCCGGCCAGGAGGCGGGCGATTTCCCGGACCCGGTCTCCCGGTTCCAGGGCCACGATATGCGTCTGGGTCCGACCCTCCACCACGTCTTTCTTCACCAGAAAGTGCGTCTCTCCCTGGCTCGCGATCTGCGGCAGGTGGGTAATGCACAGGATCTGATGGTATCGGCCCAGCCGGTGCAGTTTTTCCCCCACCACCTCGGCCGTGGCCCCGCTGATACCGGAATCCACTTCGTCAAAAATGAGTGTTTCCACGGAGGCCTTCCCGGCCAGGATGCTCCTCGCCGCCAGCATCACCCTGGAAAGCTCACCGCCGGAAGCGACCTTTGAAAGCGGCCGGAGGGCTTCTCCCACATTGGGGGAAATCATGAATTCCACCCGGTCGATGCCGTCGGCCCGGACCTCTCTGATGTCCGGGGCACCCGTTTCGCCGGATGCCCCGGAAAAGGGTTCGAACCGGACCTGAAACCGGGTGTGTTTCATGTGAAGCTGGCCCAGTTCTTTTTCCATGGCCCGCTCCAGGACCCGTGCCGCGGCCCGCCGTTTTTCGGAAAGGGCCGACGCCCGTCCCAGGACCTCCGTCTCCAGGGCATCCCGCTCCTTTCGAAGCCGACCCAGTCTTTCCTTTTTCCCGTCCAGGTCATCCATGGCCGACGCCAGGTTTTCCCTGAAGCGGAGGACATCCTCCAGGGTGGGCCCGTATTTCCGTTTCAGGCCCTTCAGGAGGGAAAGACGTTCCTCCACCTGTTCCAGACGGTGAGGGTCGACCCTCACCGTCTTCTGAAAATCCCTGAGCGAAAAAGCGATGTCTTCCAGTTTCGCCTCCAGGTCGTTCAGGGCCTCCCGGATGGAAGACAGGCGTCTGTCCATGACCATCCCTTTTTCCATCCGCCTGCCGCAACGCGACACGGAAGACAGGACCGAGTCCTGTCGCTCGTATAACACCTGGTACCCTTCCCTGACGATCTCCAGGAGTTCCCGGCCGTGCCGGAGGCGGGTTTTTTCTTCGGACAGGACCGTGTCCTCGCCCGGACGGATCTCCGCTCCGTCGATCTCGTCCATCTGGAACCGCGCCAGTTCCTGCCGCCCGGTCATCTCCCGGATCTCGGCTTCCAGATCCCGCACCTTGTCCGCGGCCGACCGATAGCGCCCGAAGACCTGTCCCAGCCGTTCCCGCTCCCCGGAAAGACCGCCGAAATCATCCAGGAGGGAAAGGTGGTGTTCCGGCTTCAACAGGAGCTGATGGGCATGCTGGCCCGAAATGCTCACCAATAACGCCCCCAGCCGGGACAAAAGCTGCAGGGTCGCCATGGCCCCGTTGATGAAGATCCGGTTCTTCCCCTCCCGGAGAAGGATCCTCCGGACCAGCAGATCCCCGTCAAAGGGAATTCCCTGGTCCGCCAGCACCTGCTTCAGAAAACAGTCGGCCGGAAATGAGAAAAGGGCCTCGACCCGGGCCTCCCCGCAACCGCTCCGGATCATTTCCGCGGAGGCGCGACCGCCCAGGATCAGGTTCACCGCATGGATGATGATGGTTTTGCCTGCCCCGGTCTCTCCGGACAGGATGTTGAGGCCGGTGCCAAGGGTGATATCGAGATGTTTGATGATGGCAAAATCGGAGATACTCAGGTGGACCAGCATAACACGAATTACACCTGTTCCCATGTGACGCGCAGGACTTCCTGGTAGGTCGTGACGCCCTGGAGTAATTTTTTTACGGCGTTTTCCCGAAGGGTGACCATCCCTTCTTTCCTGGCCTGTCGACGGAGGGCGGACTGGTCCGATTCCGGGGTCGCCAGGCGCCTCATGCCGTCCGTAAACGGGAGGACCTCGTAGATCCCGGTCCTGCCCAGGTACCCGGTCCCCCGGCACTTGAGGCACCCTTTGCCCCGCGACAGGGTAACGCTCCCTTTCCTGCCCACGTCCAGCCCCAGGGAAAGCAGTTCCGCCGTATCCATCTCAAAACGTTCCCTGCAGTGAACGCAGATCTTCCGGACCAGCCGCTGGGCCACGATTCCGATCAGCGTGGCCCGGATCAGGAACGCGGGCACGCCCAGGTCCAACAGCCGGGTTATCGCGGAAGGGGCGTCGTTGGTGTGCAGGGTGGAGATGACGAGATGCCCGGTCAGGGCCGCCTGGATGGCATTTTCCGCGGTCTCGAGATCCCGCATCTCACCGATCATGATGATGTCCGGGTCCTGCCGGAGGATGTTGCGCAGGATGGAACCGAAGGTGATGCCCACCGCCGGCTGCACCCCGATCTGGTTGAAATCCTCGTGGACCATTTCAATCGGTTCCTCGACCGTCGTGATGTTGATTTCCGGCGAGGAAAGATACCGGAGCGTCGAATAGAGGGTGGTGGATTTCCCGCTCCCGGTGGGGCCGCATACCAGGATAATCCCGTGGGGCATGCCGATCATCTGCCGGTATCGCGTCAGGTCGCCGGGCGTAAATCCGAGCTTGTCGTAGTCCTGGAACAGCATTTCCGGATCCATGATCCGCATGACGACCTTTTCTCCAAAGGCGACCGGAATGGTGGAAACGCGGATTTCGGCTTCAACGCCTCCCTTGTCCGTCTTGATCCGTCCGTCCTGAGGCCGTCTCTTCTCGGCCATGTCGAGGCGCGCCAGCGTCTTTATACGGCTCAGGATGGCGGCATGGACGTTCTTCGGGAGCCGGTATACCGTGTGCAGGGCGCCGTCGATCCGCATGCGGACAAGGCTCAACTCGCGTTTGGGCTCGATGTGGACATCGCTCGCCCGCTGATCAAACGCATAACCCAAGAGATGATTGACCGCGTTGACAATATGCTGGTCATTGGAAGGAACCTCCTCCGCGGACATCAGCTTGACGTACTGTTCCAGGTTTCCCAGGTCCACGGTCGGCCCGCTGAACTGGTTTTCCGCCGCGGCGATCGACCGCTTGAACCCGAAGAACTCGTTGAGCAGCTTGACGATATCCGTCCGGGTGGTCACCACCGCCGTCACCTTCATGTGGCTGGCAAGGGCGATGTCCTCCATGGCCTCCACGTTGAAAGGATTGGGCGTGGCCACGGTCAGGAATCCGTCCCGGGCCTCGATGGGGACCACCAGGTGCTTCAGGGCAAAACTGTGGGGGATGGTTCCGGTGACCAGGTTTAAATCGAGCGTCACGGGATCGACCTTTTTGAAGGGGACCTTCCATTCCTTTGCCAGGACCTGGTAGATAATCTCCTCGTCCAGTTCCTTTTCCGGATCATCGGCCCGGTTCAGCTTGAGGGAAGTAATGACATCGATGATGGTGACGGACGACAGGGACCGGGCCGAAGAGCGGGTCCGCCCGGCGATCCGGGAACGTTCCAGCTTTTTCCGAACACCGGCCTGCTTGCTCAGGATCTCCTTCTTCTGGTCATCCGAGATGAGACCGTACTTTAAAAGAACCCGGCATACGTTTTCGGTAGAAAACGGGTTCCCGTGATTTCTGGCCATAGGGGCGCACCTTTTTCCTTGCGACTTTCGATCTGAAACCTTCCGCGGCTTCTCCTGCCCCGGGACAGTGAATAGTGATTTAAATGGTATCATCTTCACCGGGTCAATGAAAGTATTTTTGTAGCCGGACGATTCGGCTTGCGTGGAATCTACCGATATAGACCGGCTGAAACTGTAAGGTTTGTTTACAGCTGGAAAGTTTGTTTACAATTCATGTATCATCAAAAACCCAAACGCATGGCCTCTCAACGATTGACATCCGGTGAGGACCGGAGATTATTTTTTGGGAAAACAACCGGGATGCCGATACCTTGGGACCGGCATCTTTCCCCGGGAGGAAACCTTTCGGATCGGAGAGAACATGGAAAGAAAAAATCTATTGTAATATTAACTGGTTGCGTTGATAACAGCTTACCGGAAAATTATCGGAAGCATGGGGCACCTCCGTGCCCGTCCCGGGCATCTCGTTTCCGCCCGGCGACGTTTCGGAGAAAATTTCTCCGGCCGGTGCCGACCGGGGCAAAAAAGGGCTTTCCCGGCACCAAATTTGCTTAACTTACTTATCAGTCGAAAAGCCCCTTTCTCCAGCCACAGGGACAACAAAACAACCCCGCCATACCAAACGGCATGGTAAAAGGATGGTTCAAGATGAAAAAAGACGGTTTCACCTTGATGGAAATAATGGTGGTCATCGGGCTGATCGTGATCATCGCCTCTTTCGCCATCCCCGGCTTCATCCGGTGGATGCCCTTTCACCGGCTCAAAAACGCGGCGGCCGACCTCTATTCCACCATGCAGGAGGCCAAGATGAACGCCATCAGGGACCGGGCCGAATGGACCGTGGTATTCAATACCGGCAACGGGACCTATCAACTGGTAAGCGGCGGCGCCAACCGGGTTTATGAGGGCGGGGGCGACGACGTGGTCCAGAAGACGGTGACCCTTGCCGATTACCTGAGCGGCATCGGATACGGACACGGCAACGCCTCGTCTCCCGTGGGGGCGAGTTTCGGCGACGAGGTCACCTTTTCCTACAACCTGGTCACATTCAATCCCCGGGGAATGATCGAAAGCACCACCGGCGGGTATGTTTATATTGCCAACAATAGAGGGCAGACCTATGCGGTGGGGGCGTTGAGCACCGGGGTCGTCATGTTGAAAAAATGGGACGGATCGGCGTGGAATTAAGACTATCAAAGAATGAGGATACAATGAGGCCGATAAAGGGACATGAAACGCACGGGTTTACGCTGATCGAACTGCTGGTGGCCCTGGCCATCTCGCTGCTGGTGATGGGCGCCATCTTTCTGACATTCAAGTCACAGCAGGACTCATACGTGATCCAGGACCAGGTTACCCGGATGCAGCAGAACCTGCGGGGGGCCATGTACATGATGACGCGCGACATCCAGATGGCGGGTTATTACACCAATTTCGACACCGGCCTCAGGACATGTGACTGGGATGACCTGGACAGCGACAACGACACAACCACGAACACGGAACAGGGCCGGGCGCTGATCTTTGCCGTGGATAACACCAGTGTCTCCGGGATCAAGAGCGGCACCGACGAGATTGTCATTGTCAAGGCCGTCCACGAAAGAGACCTTGCCACAGGGTCCCTGACGGACGAGGGAACCCTGGTGGCGGGAGAGTCGGCCAGCGGAAACACCATCACCCTCAACGATCTGGACCTGGACGGCGACGGGGATCCCGACCTGAACGCCACGGGAAAAAGGTTCGGCGTACTGGTAAAAAATGATCTGAGCCGGGCGGATTTTTTCGAGGTGCAGTCCCTTTCCGGGAGCACCCTCACCACCCGCCAGGCCCTGGCGGAAAACTACACGGCCGGGGATCTCATTTTCCGGGCCGACGTCATCATTTACCGGGTCACGGACAATGCGACCCGCCCGGCCCTGGTCCGGAAAAACCTGGGCCGGAACAGCGGGTATGTGACGGTGGCCGAGAATATCGACAATCTCCAAATCCAGTACCGGCTCAAAGACGGCACATGGGTGAACGACCCGGCGGGCAGCCAGGCCCAGGTCCGGGCCGTGCGTGTGGCTATCCTGGCGCGGACCGCCCGCCTCAACCGGGGATACACCGATCCGAACACCTATGCCCTCGGGAACGTGAATTACACCCCGGGGGACGGTTACCGCAGGAGAGTTCTCTTCTCGGAGATCAAGACCCGGAACATCGGGCTCTGATGCCCTTTCTCCATCCACGGGGCATGGGAAGAGCCGCGGATAGAATTCATCAACCGTGAGGGACTACGACATGATCGAAACGAAGATGACGGCGCCGGAAAAGGACGCAAAGCGCCGGGTGGGCCGCCGCCGGGGACCGGGCGGATTTACGCTGGTGGAGGTCCTGGTGGCCATGACCATCCTGACCATCGGCCTCCTGGGCGTGGCCAAGATGCAGATCTCGGCCATCCACGGCAATTACACCAGCAGCACCACCACCGTGGCCCTGACCCTGGCCGAGCAAAAGATGGAATCGCTTATGAGCACCAGTTACAGCGACGCTTCGCTGAACAACACCGACACCGCCAATGACGCGGCCCTAAGCTCCGTCACCACGGTGGATCACGAGGAACAGAACGTCCGGGAAACAGGACAGGTGGGCGGAGGGATTTACCACCGGATCTGGAATATCGCGGATCATCCATCGGGAACGGAAAATCTCCCGACCATGAAAGAGGTCACCGTCATCGTGACATGGGACAACGACCGTCACCAGGTGTCCCTATCGAGCATCCGGCCGCAGTAACACCGGGTGCCGTGCGGCGGCATTCCCCCAAGCAAGAGGCTTCAAAATGAACCAAACCGTTTTTAAAAAGGAAACCGAAAAGGGCATGGTCACCGTCATCGCCCTGATGATCCTGGTGGTCCTCACCCTCCTCGGCATCATGGCCACCCGAAACGCCACTACCGACATCCGGGTGGCGGCAAACGAGGTGTCCTACAAGAGAAGCTTTTATATCGCCGAGGCGGGCATGTCCCGCGAGGCGCTGGAAGTCGGGAGGGGCAACTACGCGGTGACGAACATCAACACGCCCACGATCCTGGCCAGCGTCACCAACGGGACCCCGTCCGGCAGTCTCCCGGGCGACTGCGTAGGTGGCGTCCACGTGTTCGGCGGCGTCACCTACGACTTCACGCTCCGGTACCTGGGCTATTTTTTCCCGCCCACCGGTTACTCCATCATCCATTTCAGCCGGTATGATTACCGGATCGACGCCAAAATCCCCACAGACAACGTCCAGGTCGCCGGCAGGTACTACAAGATCGGCCCCAAGGCATCGCATTAACGGAGCGAACTTTCGAAAGGCCCGGTCCTCCGGATCTTTCGGACAAGGAGCATCAAATGACATCTCTTTCAAAAAAACAATTCCTGCTCATGGTCATGGCGGGCCTGTTCCTGTTGTTGCCGGGCGCCCCGCTCTCAGCAAGGACCGTGTGGAAAACCGGGACGATTACCAAGGCCCCATGGGTCGACCGGCACCAGCGCATGGAGGTGGACAAGGAGCCTTACCTTTTCATGCCCAAAGACGTCCGCATGACCCGGCACTATCAGGACAGTTCGGGCGCATGGCAGGAAGAACCGATCTCCCTGCAGGAACTTCACAAGGGACAAAAGGTCTGGATGCGTATCCAGGG
>CAZCVB010000027.1:0-14353 GCA_964501805.1 uncultured Desulfobacteraceae bacterium
ATCGTCCGCCACTTCGATACTCCCCATGGAATCCTTTTCAACCCTGACACCCATGACATCCTCCTTCCCGGCACGAAGCCCATCGGCCGGTTCATGGTCATCAATTGTTCCGGGGCTGTCCTTTTTCCACGGCCCCGCATTATCCTCCAGCCACAGGTCCTCTCCCGCCCTTTACATCCCACCATGGAGAACCGGGGATCTCCCCGAAAAAATTCCCGCTCGATGGCCGCGGCAATCCTTCCAAGCGGCCGCGGCGCCAGGGCCGGAGAGGACGGGCGTTGTTTTTAAACGGTCCTGCCGATGGCCTGCGAAGGCCACGGCAGCGGGCGCGGGGAAGGGACGGCTTCGTTCAGGCGAACAGGGACGGTCATGTTCAGCAAGTCCCTTCCACACGCCCGCGTTCGATTATGAAAAATCAGGACCGCTTAAAAACAACTCCCGGATCCGGAGGCCGGCTGCAATCCCCACCATACCGCAAACCGGATATCCCCCCTACCACGATCTTCGAACCCCATCCTTTTCCGGTAATCCCGGAAAGTCCTTTAACCCGCGCGGCCCTTTCCCAAGGGAAACGGCGGAGGAACAATCTCGAATCATCCCCGGGTAAAACATTTATCCTCCGAAACCCCGGCCGGAAAAAAGGATCAGGAACCGGGTTCCACGGAAATCGCAAGGTCCCGGGGAAGCGACTCCATGAACGGTGAATACAGTCTCACCAGCCAGGTTTCCGCATGGGATTTGACAAGGCACCTGCCGAGAAGCCGGCCCGGATAACACCGGTACTGCCGGATCTCCGAACGTGGCATGCGCCGGATCCGGAGACGGAACCAGCGGCGGTAGAGGCAATAGACCGAAAGAGAGGTCATGACCAGATATATCCGGGCGGAACGCCGAACAGAGGGAATGCCCGCGGCAAAGGCCTTTCCCGCCCAGAGGATCGTCTCGCCTGTTTCCTTTTCCGCGTCAAGAACGCGATCCACCTCAAGCGGCAACGCCGGCGCCGGGTCCGCACCCGACTCCCGGACGAAAAATCTTTTCAACCGAAAGAACAGAGAACCCAACAGCATGCGGATGGTCCGGAACAGCATGGGAAGAAGGATCGCAATCAGAACCAGGCAGGCGAGGGTCAGGAAAAAGGTCAGCCTGGGATGGGACAGGGCGAGATAGGTATAGGCCACGGCCCCGATGTCCTCCCCCATGCTCACCACGATATTGGAGACCGGCTCCGGGCTGGCGTTCACCGCCAACCGGGTCCCCGCCTTGGTGGCGTGAGCCGCGGACGCCATGGCGGCCCCCAGGAGAAAAACGATGACTTCTACCGGCGCGGAGGCCTCTCCCACCTGGATAAGCGCGATCAGGGCGCCGCCCAGGGGCCGGATAAAGGTGTGCAGCCCGTCCCATAGGATGTCCAGACCCTGGATCTTGTCCGCAAAAAACTCCACCGCATACAGGAGGAGGGCGATAAAGATCACCGCATCATTACCGAATACCTGGAATTGCGGCGGCAATCCCGTGACCAGCCCGTTTCGAACGCAGAGGCCCGTCACGGCGACGGTGGCATAAAGGTTGATCCCGGATATAAAGGACAGCCCCAGAATTGAACCCAGTTGCGAAATGGCGTCCACGGGTATCGTTCCTTTCATCCGTTACAGAGATGTTTCAGGTCAATGCACATCCATGCCTCAGCTTAATCCACACCTATCCACTCGGGAACACAACCCTGCACTTCAGGCCGGCAGGGAGGTAATAGCTGGGATTGGCCAGCTCCAGACGGACTCCAAAGGTTCCGCTCGCTGCATCCATCACCCTATCCACGATGATCACCCGGGCACGATACCGGCCGCGCAACGGCGGTTCAGGCCTGACCTCGGCCTTCATTCCCTTTTTTATGGTCCCGAATTTTTCAACGGGAACAACAACTTCCACATAAAGGGGATCGATACGAGCGATTTTCATAATAGGCTCTTCACCGACATATTCACCGGGACCTAAAAATCGCTCTACAACAACGCCATCCACCGGGCTATGAATGGTCCGCAATTCCAGTTTCGCCTCCGCCTCACGGAATTGGAGTTCCGTAATTCTGAGTTCGGTTTCCATTTCGTCTTTATCATGGATGGAAATAAGTTTCTTTTTGTACAGATCTCTGTTCCGAAGCACTTTTCTTCTACTGAATTCCACCCGGGCACGGGCAAGATTAACGGCAGCCTTTTCTATATTGGCGTTCAGCGTGACAATAACCTGGCCTTTTTTCACCCGGTCTCCCCGCTCCACCATAATTTCTTCCAATATGCCCCGGACCTGGCTACCGACATTCACTACCTCACTGGGCTCGATAAGACCTTCATATGAACCGTCCTGTCCCCCGGAGGCGGTTACCGCAGAGGCAACAATAAATAAAGAACTATACGAAAAAATACGTTTAACTGACAGCATAACCTTTTTTTTTCTGTCTATCCAGGACATTTTACAGACCCCTCTTTTAACCGTCGCCAGCCTATAAAACGAGAGGGCGCCATTCTACTACCCACCCGTTGCAGATTTGCACGTCACCAGACATAGGGTGCTCCGTTGGCTCACATCAATCGTTCCCGATATGGAGGGACACTTCCCGTGTCACTCCGAACGACCGGAGAATGAGAGCATATCGCCTCTCCGCTCATCCTCCCGAAGGAGGGATTTTCGCAGACGGGAGTGTAATCGTTCCACCTTCCTTTGTGCCTTTATGATAGCATGCCCTGCCAGCCAAAGCCATATCCCGGAACCAGGCCGAACAAATCGCCGGGCGAGCCATCCGGCGAGGCCGCCGCCTCCCCTGTCGACAATGGGATCCTCAAGGGAAAGGATGGCCTCATAACTGCCCGGATCACCCAGCCGACCGCACCGGCCTGCCAGTTGCCGGTCTATGCGGCCGGCCTCATGGCGCTCCGTAAGAATGACATGCAGCCCTCCCTTTTCCCTTGCTCCGGGGGTCAACTTGATATCCGTTCCTCTCCCGGCCATATTCGTGGCAATGGTGATGCATCCCTCCTCTCCTGCATGGGAAATAACTTCCGCTTCCTCCCGGTCCTGTTTGGCATTAAGAATCTGGTGCGCCAGGCCCATTCCGGAAAGAAGTCGGCTGGTTTTTTCCGAGGCGGCGACCGACCGGGTTCCCACCAGCACGGGCCGCCCGGTTTCATGAATTTCGCGGATGCGTTCTCCGACCGCCTGCCATTTCGACTGTTCCCGGGGAAAAATCCTGTCAGGGTACGCCGTTCGCCGCATTTTTCGATGGGTCGGAATCCGCACGACAGAGAGGCCGTATGTGGACCACAGTTCCCGCCTTACCTCCCGGGCGGTGCCGGTCATCCCTGAAAGATGCAGATACCTCCTGAAAAAACGCTGGTAGCTGATCCTTGCCGTTGTTTCCGGCTGTCGGGTCATCTCGCAGCCTTCCTTGATCTCAATCAATTGCTGGAGCCCGCGTTCATAAGAACGATCCGCCATCACCCGACCGGTAAATTCGTCTATAATTTGGACCTTGCCGTCCCTTACCAGGTACTGCTCATCCCGACGGAACAGATGCCGGGCCGTAAGGGCCAGTCGAACGACCTCCTCCCGCCTCACGGAACCGGTCCACAACGGCCCCATGGGCCGGACCTGCTCCTGAACCCGGCGTTTGCCCGCATCCGTCAGCTCGACTTTTCGCGAAACTTCGTCGATTCGGTAGTCAGCGTCCCGCGCCAATCCATCGGCAATCACCATCGCCTGTTCCATGAATTCGCGTTCCCCTCCGCTATCCGAAGTCTTTGAGATAATCAGCGGCGTACGCGCCTCGTCGATCAGTACACTGTCCGCCTCATCCACAATTGAAAAATGGAGCCCGCGAAGCAGAAGGCGGTTTATCCGTGCGCCGTCACCATAAAGAGACTCGGATTGAAGGCGGAGGGGGTTCGCGCGTCCTTCAAGGACGATCCAATCCCTGAGGTAATCAAAGGTGATTTCCTTGTTGGTACAATAGGTCACGTCACATGCATAAGCGGACCGCCGATCCTCCGGGGTCATGTCATGGACGAGGCATCCGACCGTGAGACCAAGGGCCTGATAGACCGGGGCCATCCATTGTGCATCCCTGGCCGTCAAATAATCGTTCACGGTGATGACATGCACCGGGATACCGGCCAGGGCCGCAGTCCCGGCCGCCAGAGTGGCCGTCAGGGTCTTTCCCTCTCCCGTCTCCATCTCCGCAACCATTCCCTTCAGCAATACCCATCCCCCGATAAGCTGGGTATGGAAATGGCGCATTCCCACGGTCCTTGCCGCTACCTCCCGTATCAACGCGAATGCGCAGGCCACGTGCTCATTTTTAAATCCTTCCTTATGCAGGTTTTTGCGAAGGCGTCCGGCCTCGGCCGTGAGGGCCGCATCGTTCAAGGACACGAGTATTTTGCCGTAATGCTCCACCCTTGAAGTAAAAGCGGGCAACCGCTTGACGCGATGATGCCGGAGATGCAGAAGCCCGCCCGTGATGCCACGCAGGATGTCATCAAGGGGTCCCGAATGCTTTTCTTCCCGTTCCGGTCGAAACACGTGGTTTGCAGGAGGAAAATTTGCCGCCTTATTGATCATGACCGTTTCATACGCTGAACCTGTCGAGCAGGACTCGCCGGATTTCACGATACCACCGAAGTGCAAATGGTTCGGGTTTATGCTCAAAACGCACAAAAACCCGTTCACCGATTTTTTTCGGCATCAGACCCGGAACAACGATCTCGAATTGAAAAAGTTTTTCAAATGACCGGGGCCGCTCTTTTTCCCTTGGATCCAGCGCAAACGCCCCTCCCCCTTCCAGACTGAGGGCCAGACTGGGAAGATTTTTGGACGCGGCAGGGACCTCCCTCTTTATGAAGGCCGGCAAATCGCGGCCGATGTTTTCCGAAAGCCTGACCGCCACTCCCCGGGTCTCTGTTCTGACACGGTCCACATCATGCTGGGACACAACGACCCTCACCGTTACCCTCGAAAAGTCCACCACATAGCCCAGGGGCATTCCACGCCCCACGAATCGGCCAGGGAGATCCTCCGACTGCGGGAGAAGAAAAACTCCGTCCGTCGGGCTTCGCACGACCAGGTCATCCTGTTCACGCTTTTTCTGTGCCAGTTCAGCCTTGATGCGGTCGATCTCATCTCTGAGGATGTTTGCCTCCGTGCGATCCCGGGTCACGCTGAGCCGGTACCGGTTCTCGAATTCCTGGAGCTGGGCCGCCAATACCCGGACCTCCGCGGACAGATCCGGGTTTTCACAGATGATCAGAGACTCTCCCCTGCGGACCGTTTCCCCCGGCGGTAAGACGACCTGCGTCACAAAACCGTCCGCACGGGCGTGGATCCGCGAGTTCTCAGGGACATACAGGACACCCTCCGCTACCGTAAAAGACGGAACAGGGACCACCGATACCAATAGCGCCAAAAAGGCCGCAAGCATACTGCCCACGGCCACGATGCGACCGCGTTTACGCTGCATGGCGGCATCGGTAAAGGTATATTTCAGAACCTTGTACAGCGGCAGGACCAACATGCTGAAGAGCCCCCACACGGCCAGGACCACCCCCGCCACAAAAAATTTACCTGCCACGAACATGGCGATTCGAACAACGATAAAGAGACGGTAGACAAAAGAGGCGACACCGTAAAGTCCCAGCCATGCGGCCTCTCCGATATCAGAGACCGGACTGCGGGCATCTTCTATCTTGAACAGATATCGTTGAAACAAATAACCGATATAACGGTTGGACCGCGATCCCAGGTTGGGGATCTCCAGATAGTCCGAGAGCATGTAATAGGCGTCAAAGCGTAAGAGAGGATTGCCGTTAAAAAGGAGGGTGGATACACCGGCGACCACCATCACATTGAACGCCAGGGCCCGGACGGCCCCCGGTTCCACACTAAGCCAGAGCCACATGGCGAGCCCGGCCAGAAACGCCTCGGTCATAATGCCGGCGCCTCCGACAATGATACGCCGGTGTTTCTCCCTGAAGGCGGAGGAGGACGATGCATCCACATATGGAATCGGCACAAAAACCAGGATCATGATCCCCATTTCATGCACCTCTCCTCCCCAATGTTTGACCGTATAGGCATGCCCAAATTCGTGCAGGGCCTTTACCACGGGGTAGATCAGCCACAGGAGAAACAGGTTTTCCAGTGCCAGAACGCGGTCCGCCAGGTTGGAGGTCAATTCATTCCAATGAATTCCGGCAAGAACAATGGCGGACATGACCACCGAAAGCCAAACCACAATCCCCATCCACCCGTACAGATGGCGGACCCAAACATGAGTGGCCGAAAGGAAACGCTCCGGATCAAAAAGAGGTATCCGCACGGCAAATGGAGACGTCAACTGACCGAACAGACGATATCGTTTCTCCCGCACGTGCCGTTTAAGAAGGTCGGCGATGTCCGGCGGCATATCCGTCTGAAGCACATCCGCCTGATGAAGCTGGGAGAGAAGCTGAATCACTTCTTCCTGGGTCGGCATGTCATCCCCCAGGGCGGCGCAGGCCGCTTCCCAGATCTGATCCAGGGTATGACGGCCGTCCATAAGACCGATAATATGATAGGCCTCCGGGGAAAAGCGGTGAAACCGTCCGGTCGAATGGTCCTGAAGCACATACCAGTCCCTGCCCCGGTACGCATGCCGATGGATCTGCGCGTGGCTGCGCAGGCGCGGCCTTAAGTCAGCGACCCGATACCATGATTCACTGAAAAGGGAATCGACCATTTGGTACCGTCCTTCCCCGATTCACACTCCGTTGCTTCCTCCGGTCCCGGCCGATCGCATACGCTCTATCACCTCCGGGGTCGGAGCGCGGTAGAAGTTACTGAAGTGAACAACACGGGCGCCGGAACGCGGAAATCCCGTATCCCAGTGCGGGCAATGATTCCACGACCAATCCAGCGTCGACGCATACTCCGGATGAAGATTGTTGGTCCAGAATTGAACGAGGTCCTGGTCCGTGAGGGCCGCGCCCCGCTGGGCCGCCCGGTTGAAATCGACTTGCGGCAGAACACCATCGGCCCACTCCAGGAATTCTCCAAGGCCTTTCCTTCTGCAGGCCATGAACCCGGAATTGAAGAATCGAAAACGATCCGCAGAAGGGGGCTTTGCATGGGCGTCGATGGCCGTCAGCGAAGTGCGACAATAGTGACGCCAGTAATCCAATCTCCGCCATCCCATCTGTAGAAGGCGCGTCTGTTCAACCATCGCAAGATCCCTTTCCGCCACCAAACCAGCCAGTTCCAGAGAATCTGCACTCCTGACAAAAACCGCATCCGCATCCAGCAGTATCAGGACATCGGTCGCAGTTCGGCTCAGACAGAACCGCCATGCTTCCAGCTTTGTCATGAAGCGACGGGCAGGTTCCCCGGGCCGGAGTGCCGGCAGGTGGGTGACCCTTGAATCATCAGGGACATCGACTTCGTCTGTATCCGTCAAGAAAAGAACTTCAGCATCCGTATGTGCCAGGGCAGAAGCCACAGATTGATACGCAGCAGCGTGATATGCGGGTACGCCAAACGAAACGATGCATATCGTCACATCAGTCAATAGATCACCTCACCTACGCTTAGAAAAATACGTGGTTCCCGGAAAAAACAGCGTGACTCCCCGCTCTCTTCACCGATTTATCAGAAAAAGCATCCTCAGCAGGAAAGGTACGCCTTCAACCGCATCCCGACACCGGCCGCCGAGCTTTCTGCGTCGAAATTCCGATGACGCCGGGAAAAACGCAGCGCCCCCTCTCTGAATTTCCCGTCATCCAGAACCGCCCTCAACGCATCAAGATAGCTGTCCTGATCCCGTTCACAGACCAGGCCGGCTCCCATTTCTTTCACCCGCAAGGCCGTGAACAATTGCTCTTTGTAGTTGGGGATCATAAACTGGGGGACGCCCTTGAGCAGCATCCGTGCAACACTGGTGTGGGCACCGTGGGAAACGAAGAGATCACAATCTGCAGCGACATCGTCCAGATTTACGAGATGTTCGGTGAAGCGGAGGTTGTCCCCCGCAACCTCATTCCGGATCTCCGGCTCAATCCCGGGGGCATAGACCAACACCGCCGCCTCCGTCGATATAAGCTCCCTCAACAGGGTCCGGCACCCCGGGAAAGCGGTAACGTAGGCGAAAATACGCCTGTTCCCGCTTTCGGGCCATTCGGGTTTCACCGTCCGGCCGACGGGCCAGACCCCATAGTAGTCCGCGGATTCCCGGACACCGAACGGATCGAGCTCGGGGAACGTGAGCAGAAAGGATTCGTCCACCGGGCTGTAAATATCGCTGAGCCTTGAAAGCGGCGCCAGCCCGTAAGGAGAAACGGCCTGATTGACAGTCCTAAGGACGATCCGTTCGTCGGCCTCAAGTTTTTTCAAAATCTCCGGGGTACGCGGGATGTCAGGCAGGATACCCAGGAGGGGTTCGGTCGGCGGAACGAGAAAACCTGAGCCAATCAGGACGCGCCGGACGTCAAAGGCCCGGCTTGCCAGCAGTGCGGTGGGGCTGTGATCAAAGACAATGACATCGGGCCTGAAGGAGCCTATGATTCCAAACCAGGCCGACAGCAAGACGGCAAGTTCGCGCGGATCGGCGTATCCTGACGTGTAAAGGAGATGCGCGTAAGATAAGTATTCAGACAGTACAGGTCCCTTCCCTTGCTTGAACGGCGACTGATAGTACTGAAGGACAATTCCGGAAAAGAACTCATGCGCACCCTGCAGTTCACGGGCGGCCACCGCAATCTCGTGACCTTTCCCCACCAAGGGCCGTACGATCATTTCAATATTGGAGAGATGGCTCAACTGCCATCCGAGTTCCCAAGCAAAGAGCAACCTGGCCATGTTTGATTCCTAAAACAAGTTTTGAAAGCGATGCGGCCGGACAGGGCAAGGTTTCTATGGACACCAGGACCATAACCACAGCCTCAGCCATTCTCTCAGGTCCCTGGTCCAGATGGAAATCAGCTTTCTCCGATCCACGTAAATCTTTCCGATACCTTCCATGCCGGGGCGAAGACGGCTGGAAATGGCGGACGGGCGGGCCTCTACGCGAAAATAGTTCCGCCCCTCTTTTGCCGTGGCGATCGGAATAATTTTCTCCACGGTAAAATCAAAATGCTCATCCGGTAAGGCGCTCAATATCATGCGGCCGTGCTGGGCCACTTTTATATCGGCGATACGTCGCTCATCCACATGCAAGATGATACGATAGGCGGTTAAGGGGGCGACCTCAAAAAGGACCTCCCCTTTCTCCACCGGGCCCCCGAGCCGCTGGCTCAGATCCCCGCTGAGGACGATCCCCCTGAAGGGCGCAAGGATCCGGGACCGCTTCATCCGGCTTCCCACGAGGTTGAGCCGGGCCCCTGCCTGGTTTAACTGCGCTTTGATGATCTTGGCCTCCGCCCGGTTGTGTTTTGCCAGGGCCTCCTGATACTGTCGCTGGTATTGTGTCCGTTTGCTCAACCAGTTGAGCCTTTCCAGACGAAGATCCCGGTCATCCAGGGTACACATGAGCATCCCGCATTCGACCACGTCCCCCGCCCGCACCCCGGCCTCTTTCACGTAGCCGTCAAAAGGAGCAACCACCACGCGTTTAACCGCGCCTTCGAGGACAGTGTCGGCGGAAACCTTGTAATCCGCTGTTTTGAAATTGAAAAAAGTCACAACAGCGGCGATGGCCAGGATGAGCAGCTTGCGTCCCGGATATCGGGGGCCAAAAAGTTTCACCCACTGGTCTTTCAATGCGTCCCATGTCTTCAGGAACAGCAGTCGGTCGTCCCTGCGCTTGATTTCCAGTGCGGGCAACAAAAGGGAAGCAACGCTCCGACAGAACATTGCGTCTTCGTGGGTGAATTGACGTGCGGAGGGCCTTTCCAGGGTCAAAACCGCTGAAAATTTTTCGTCTCCATAGAAAGGCATTGTGAGGATGGCGCCGGAGCCGTATTGCCTTGCCAGCTGTTCATGGTCACGGACAATGAGGACTGCCGAGCCCTCCGGAGGCGGATAAAAAACATCCTTTCGTTGCAGGATGGCCTCGTCCATCGCCATCCCGATGGCGCGAACCAGGTTCATGCGCTTCCGGACCTGGGCACTGTGAGATATGGACTGGACCCGCGCGCGCCTTCGGTGGGTAAAGGCCAGGCTCACCCTGTCACATTTCAACCGGGTCGCCATTTCAGTTACAAAGGTCATGCAGGCACCCGCAAAGGTCTTTTCAGACAACACACCTGCCAGGATGTCCAACGCCGATTTCATGCGCGCCAGTGAAATTGCGTCCTCCTGCGCCTGTCGGCGGCGAAACAGGAGTTCCATCCAGGAGACCCCCCATTGCAGGTGCTCCATGATCGCTTTCAAATGGGCTTCCGATCGGGCTGAAACCTCTACGGCCACCATTCCATGCAAACGGTCATCAACCAGAATCGGGTAGGCAACCCCGTAAACAGGGGATTCAGATCCGCTCCGGCCGGCAGGGGCATCCAATTCCACGAGCAGGCCGCAACGCTCCGCAAGCACACGCTCGGAGATGTCTGCAAGGCGTTCAGGATCCTCTCCCTCATCCGGCCATTTGGCAACCGGTATAAAGGATGCGTCTTCAGGATTTCCTATGGCTAAAATAGCCTGGATGGTACCGGGGACGAATGAACACAGGAGGGCGAGCCAGTTACGGCAGTATTCTTCCCTACTGCCTGCATTAAGGAAACCGGCCCATACAGCAGTGTCGATAGGGGGAGGTTTTGCCTCCCGTCTTTCCTTTGTTTCGCCTTGCACGCCCAACCTCCCTGAAGGAATAAGACGGCCGGAAGACTTTTTTGTCCGGTTTTCGGGCCGGGAGGCATATCCCGCTTTCTGCGGGAAACAGTTTCAAATGTCTCACCGAAGGATTTGGCCGTCCAGCCTGTTATACCCTTTTACAGGGAGATTGCAAAGCAATGTCCATCCACAAACAGACTCCGGACATTGATCGATTTCCAGCCCCGTCCCGTCGGTAGTGGGGTTTACAAAATCAAGGTTTCCGGAAACCCGCTACAAAGCAGTGAGACTGGACCACCACCCGGATAAATGAAAAATCAAGGAGTTACGCGAAGACATATCCGCCGGCGGTGGGATAAAAGGAACTCACTGGTTCACGACGTGATTCAAAAAATGCAACAGCTCAGGGAGTTAAAAGGGAGACAGACGCTCCTCCTGAACAGTTACAAAAAACTATTTTCGGATGGAACAACTGATCTCCTGACGTTGCAGGTTCACAACGCCAGGAAATCCTCCCGGAAACAGGGAAATCAGCGGGCCTGTTCGAGCTGGAGCTTACCAAAACGGGACTCATACTCACGAATCACATTCTCCAGCACCATGGAGAGGCGCTTGGCCGCAAACGGATTCAAAATAACGCGATTGCTCAACTGTACCGTCAGTTCCTGCTGGCCCGTATGCCAAGTCTGATTCGTGCCGAACAGCAAGGTTACTTCTTCTCTCGTACTGGATACGTTGCACACATTCGCATACGTGCTCGTCATCTTGGAATCATCCCATCGTACAAGCGTCTGCCCCCGCTCATCCTTCTCCTCAGTCTGGGCCTGCACATCCTTGATTTCTTTGGTTTCGGCTTTTTGTGTCATACCATCTCCTTTCCCTTCCATTGCTTAAATCCCGGGGGATTTGTTTAACCGGCTGTTGAAAGCTGATTGCACCTGCAAATAATACCGCTTTTGCCTTGCCTTAGATTCGCTCCTTTCGTGTTTCAAATCCCTGTGAATGGAAATTCCTGTTTCTCTACAAGATCTTCAAACCGTCCCTCCCGCCAGCGCAGAAAGCGCCTCAACTTTCTTTCGTATTCCAGTCTCCTGAATCCATCTCGGTCCAGAACGGATCCGCCGCTTTCCGGAGGCCCCGAAGAAGACAGCCTCCATCCCGTCAGACCTGCAATCACTGATGTCAGCTCTATATCAATTCGGCCCGGATCGTCAACCCCGGATCCGATTTTCCGCTCTCCTCCATTCCGGACCGCCTCGGCCTCATCCACGCCGAATGCCTTTGTGATAAACGGCATCCCCGCATGGACCAGTCCTTCCGGCATTGTCGTGACCGTCGTACCGTCGGTCAGTTTCTTTATGATGGTGCCGTCGGGCAAGGTCGTTATAATCGTGCCGTCCGGCAGGACCTTGATGACGGTTCCGTCCGGCAGGATTCTTATAGCGGTCCCATCCGGCGTATGCGTTGTGATAATCCCATCCGGGGAGAGGGTCGAAACGGTTCCATCCGGTGACCTCGTCGTGATCGTCCCGTCCGGAAGCGTGACCTGGACAGTGCCGTCCATAAAATGTCTTTCAACAGAACCATCCGGACGGATCGTCGTACTGATAATCCCCATGGCATGAAAAAAACCATGATCGCCGGAGTATGATACAATTCCCGCAGGACCGGTCATCCCGGTAATGACGGCGCCGCTTTCCGTTTCGATGAAAAACAGATGGCGCGTGCCGACAGGCCCGATATCCCAGGATTCAGGCATCTCCGGTTCCCACATGGCATTGGATACCGGGTTGCCGAACAGGAGATGGATGGGCGGGAAAATAGAGACCACCTTCCCGTCCAGGATAATGACGCGGCCGTACTCTCCGATAATCGCATCTTCGGGAAATCTGCCCTTCCCGCTGTCCGTACCTTCCCCACCGAAAAGGACATCCGTGCCGGCACCGCCGTCAAGGTAATCCACACCCCCGCCGATGTCTGGAATCGTCTCGCCGATCCGGGGCTGTCCGCCGGAAAAGATGACCATGGCCGCATCCCCGAAAAGGACGTCAAAGCCCGGTCCTCCGAGAAGGGTATCGTTTAAAGCGCCGCCGATAAGAATGTCATCACCCTCACCGCCGGCCAGGGTGTCATTCCCTCCGGCCGATGGGACATAACCGGTCAGATACACCGGCACCCCACCGGAAAAGGTCATCCGGCCGTCGTCCCCCAGGAGGATGTCATTTCCCTCTCCCCCGGTGATCTGATCGTTGCCAAGGCCGCCGAATATGATGTCATCACCGTCACCCGAATCAATCATGTCGTTCCCCGCGGTATCCACCGTGGTATCCGTGCAGACGATCTCCGATACAAGGCCATCCTCATAGGTGATCCGGCCGTTATCCCCCAAGACCGTGTCATCTCCTGTACCGGAGATTAACGTATCGTTTCCCTTGCCTCCCAGAATCACGTCCGAGCCGTTATCCGAAAAGATCACATCATCACATCCATAAGCGGGATCTGTGCTTTCGATGTACGTCAGCACACTTCGGCCGCTCGTGGTATCAAACCGCGCAAGCCCGTTGTCACCCACCATGACGTCATTCCCATGGTCGCTCCCCACCGGGTCTCCCGTCACCGGATCGATGTTGATACGATCGCTACAGAAGCCGCCGAAGACCACATCGTCACCGTCACCCACCATGATATTGTCACTGCCGCCGATATCCGGGGACGTGGTACGGATATCCGTGATGAGGCCCCTTGCATCAAAATTGACCTCCCCGTTATCCCCTATCACGATATCGCTGGAACCATCAGTTCCGGTATTCACAACATCACTGCCGCTGCCCCCCAGAACCACATCCGGACCGTCGGAGGAAAAGATGAAATCGTCATCCGCATAACCAGGATCGGTGGTTTCGATATGCGTCAGCACACTTCGGCCGCTCGTGGTATCAAACCGCGCAAGCCCGTTGTCACCCACCATGACGTCATTCCCATGGTCGCTCCCCACGGGATCACCGGTAACGGGATCAACATTGATATGGTCGGTGCCCACACCCCCAAAAACCACGTCATCACCGTCGCCCAAGAGAATCCGGTCATCACCTCCCGCATCCGGAGACGTGGTGGCAATATCCGAGAGCAGACCTGCCGCATCAAAATCCACCTGGCCGTTATCACCCATCACCATGTGATCGCCGGTCCCCGCCGTGATGGCGTCCTTTCCATAGCCGCCGATGATCTGCTTTGCCCCGTCTCCCGTCGTGATCGTGTCATCACCACCCCTGGACGGGACGGTCGATTCGACCCTCGAAAGCTCCAGCGACCCCGTGGATCCGCTATAGCTGACCGTTCCATTGTCTCCAAGGAGAACATCCGTTCCATCGGCAGTGGTAATCGTGTCGGCTCCCATTCCCCCCAGAACGTGATTGTCGCCGTTCCCCGTGATGGTAATGGTGTCGGCATCACCGTACTCCGGGTGATCCACCGTGTCCGTAGTCGAAAGCCTCTTCACAACACCGTCGGTATCGTAATCCACCTGGCCGTTATCACCCATCACCATGTGATCGCCGGTCCCCGCCGTGAT
>CAZCVB010000027.1:14453-15791 GCA_964501805.1 uncultured Desulfobacteraceae bacterium
GCCGCCGATGATCTGCTTTGCCCCGTCTCCCGTCGTGATCGTGTCATCACCACCCACATCGCCATTCGTAGACCGTGCCTGCGTCAAGATCCCGGTAACACCGTAAAATGCCTCGCCGTTATCCCCGATGACCAGATCCGAACCGTTCAGCGTGGTTATTAAATCCCCGCCCACGCCGCCGATCACCTGATTTTCACCCCCACCGGCATCAATGGCATCAATGCCGCCGGTTCCGGAATCCGTGTCCATGCTCCGGACTTCCCTTAAAATGCCATCCGCATAGAGCGCTTCACCGTTGTCACCCACGATGACATCATCGTCCTGTCCAGTGGTGATCCCGTCTCCGCCGTAGCCGCCAAAGACAATATTTTCACCCTCACCGGCATCAATGGCATCACTTCCGCCCACTCCGGGATCAACCGTCATCAGCGTACCCAGCTGGCGGATGACGCCATCGGTCCGATCCTCGGCCTGGACATTGTGCCGCACCGTAAATGTCGGCGATCCATTCACATAGCTCACGAGCAGATTCCGCCCCTCCACCGCAACCGCATAACCCGAGACATCATTGGCCGTCAGATCGGTCTCCAAAGCGAGCGCCAACTCGTTGGCAATGCTTTCCAGGGTCTCGATCGCCTCGTCCGTCACCGTGTGGGCGGCACCGGCCTTGACCGTGTCATCTTCCCTGATCTCCACACGCCAGGTCTCACCGTTCTTTATACCTCCGGCAAGGGAAACAGCCCTTGTACTCGCCAGATCGGTGGCGTCAGCCGCATCGCCCGATGGGCCGGGTATTGCATTGATCGTGAACGCCTCAGATTCCACGTTGCTGACAAGCAGCTTTTCTCCTTTCGCAACCACCGCGTAACCTGAAACGGCATTTGCAAAGAGGTCCGCCTCCAGCCCGACAGCCAGGGCGCCGGCAATGCTCTCCAAGGTCTCCGCGCTCTCGTCCGTGACAGTATGTGTGGCCATGGCCTTGACCGTATCATCCTCACGGATCTCAGCAATCCATGTCTCACCGTTGTGGACCTCGCCGCCCAAAACCACGGCCCTGGTATAAATCGCGGCCGTGGCATCAATGGTATCCCCTGCTGCAGGGGCGCCGCTGCCAAGAACGGTGGCCGGATCTCCGTTATCATCGAAGTAATAAATGCGTCCTTGATCGCCGAAGATGATGTCCCCGCCGCTGCCTGCGCTGATGTTATCGGCACCGTCTCCGCCGAAAATGACCAGGGGAAGGCTCGATGCCGAAGCATTTACCGTATCATCGCCCTCCTGTGTGTTTACCGCGAAAAATCCGTCGGCCGCCGCATCAAGAGACACGCCAACAATGTC
>CAZCVB010000028.1:0-15696 GCA_964501805.1 uncultured Desulfobacteraceae bacterium
CACACACAGTGCCTCACCACAGATTGAGCTCGCCCCTATTTATTGAGCTATTACAGTTTTAAAGAAAAAACGGAAATTGAATTTAACGATGATTTCAACATTCTAATTGGTCCAAATGGTAGTGGAAAAAGCAATCTCTTAGATATCTTGACAATCTGCTTAAGACAATTCTCTATGAAAACAAAATTCAGTTGGATCCGGCCATTTGGACCACATTGTGATTGGCTGCCAAATCCATAAAGTATTCCGGCAAGGCCGGAAGTCTTATGATTTTTCGGAACCCAGGAAGTACACGATCTACCCCGGACTGTGATTCGATCTCACTTGCGAAAGAAATCGGATTCATGTGGGCAAAGAGTTCCTCAAGATCCGCTTTGCCATTTAAAAGGACCGCCATATAATCAGGATTGTCGAGGTTTTTTACCAAAGGTGTATCAACCAGCATATTCTTGAGCACCCGTTGCATAGAGTTGTTCCCAGTTTTTCGACGGTTTCCACGATTCAGTTCGCGGAAAAAATGCTCAAGAATGTTATTTGTGCGTTGAGGATATATGGTAACAATTCCTGCTGGGGTATTAACCTCAATTGGATCGTTAAAGAGTTTGTCAAGATACTTGTCGATTTGTTTGGCCATTTTGCAACAAAGTGGGTCGGAGACAAGTTTTCGATCCTTATCGATCCGTCTGCGAAATCGCATGACACCCTTACGGATGCTGGACATGGCTTTGGTTGTGCCTTCATCATTGAGACCATTGCCCCCGCCGGGTAAAGTAATGCGCATAGCCTTGCGCAACGAGTCAAACAACCGGGTGCGCCATTGCAGTTCATCCACAAGATTTTTAAACTCGGGATCCTCAGCAACTTCAGATGCCGCCCAAAACAGCTTGTAAAGATATTGGATGTTGTTGGATTCGTCGTTTGTGGTCAGCTCTAACAAGCGGGGCATTTGCTGGTCCAGTTCCAGCAGGTGCCCAGCGAAATTCAGCAGGGGGCGGTCAAAGGGAAAACCGTAACCATCCCCACTGTGTTTGCCCTGTAATGCCCACAGGGCCAGGCCGTAGGCGGACAGAAGCGGCAAAAGCTGCGGTTTTTCCTCTGCATTCAGGATTGCCTTTGCCAGTCCTATTGGATCGGAAGATTGCTCGCAGGCAGACTGGCGTGTCTCCCGCGCCAAAGCGCATAACTTTGAACTGATTGAATGGGATCGCAGGCGGTTTCTGAGTTTTCCATATGCCGGGTCAAGGAAATCCTTACCGATGTCACGCAAGAAGTGAAAGTGACAAATGAAATCCGGTGCTCCGGGAAACACCTCTTTAACTGCTTTGCATATACCGTTTCCCATGTCATGCACAGAGGCTCTCGGTGTTCCGTAGGTCTCTTTAATATCTTTTAAAAAGGGGATAATATGATCGGAGTGCTCACTTGGGATTTTAATATTAGCAAGCACGATTTTGCTGAGACTGTCAAGACCGGTCATCAAAGCGGGGGCATCGCCCGCGTGTGTTGCATCCAAGTGCAGCATGTAACCGCCGGCCCAAGCCATAGTCTCGCGAATCCGTGGTATCGCCTGCCGGTGAGCATGCGCCAGATACAGAATGAACTTACGTCCCAGGTAATTGATCTCCGAGGCGCACAAGAGCACATTGCGGGTAGCCAATTCGGCGCGTATTTCCTCCGTGGTTTTATGCCGCTGATACATCGATCGGCCAATGAAAACCATTACATCGTATGCGACGTTTGATCGGGCTGGAACCAATTGACGCAATGTATCAGAACCAAAAACAGTACCACAGCTCGGGCATTGAGTTACCGTTTCATGGGCGATCATGGGCCCAGTCATTCTCAATACTTTCTTTTGCCGGGTTTTCTGCACCAAAAGTCGGCTTCCACACGAACATTCCTCTTTTTGGGGGGTGAATCGGATCACCGGAGGCTGTGGAAACAGTGCTGCAGGCGACGTGTCCATCGACAATCGCTTGAGAGTACAGTCCAATGCTTTCAGAGCGCGGGCACCGCAATCTGCATCGTTTTTTTTAGACCGTGTTGATCGAAAAGCTGTTCGATTTGTTTTCCACTCATGGTCACATCCTTGCTTCGGGAGATTTTTTCGGCCAATTGCTCGAAGCTTGAATTGGGGCTGCGGATAAACTCTGCCAGAACCAGGACTGCAATCTCGGCTGAAAACCTTACCTCCGGCGGATGTTGTGTAGCCAACGCCTGGCGCTGGTTCGCCGCTTTGTCCGGATCGGCAGCAAAATAAACCTGGCAGCGCCCTATTTTCTGTCGCTCGATTTTGCCCTTGCGCCAAAGATTCACCAAAACCCCATGGCAACGGCACCGGAGAGTCTCCCCGAGCATCTCCGCGCTCATACCGGACGGGCTCCCGGTAATCAGTGCAATGAGGGTTTTGGTTAACGTCCCTGCACGGGAGAAACCGATATCGTGATAAAACCAAAGCCCGTTTCTTCCGAATCGCGGTATCGAGCGAAGGGTGTACCAGCCACCGTTGTGAGTGAAACTGCTGTAGTACCCTGCTTCGGCCAGAAACCGTCGAACCGAGGAAATTGAGTAATGCATTTCGGCAGCCAAAGGTTTGATCATCCAGCATGGGGTTTGGGTAAAAAGGGAGACGAGGTGTTGGCTTGGCGGAAGGGTGGTCGTCATGATGGTCCTCCGGGAAAGTATTGCATTTTGAACCAAAGACTTCACTTAAATGCAATACCTTATCAGAAAATACACGCCATGGCAACCCTTTTTTATCAGAGGTCAAACTATAAAGGTTTTTCATTATGTCTTTTGAAATCAACATGTTGGGGCGAAAACTGCCCTAATGGACATCGAAGGTTTTCTCTAAACTTTGTCTCAAATCTATGATAAAGTATGGCACGTCAGGCCGCTTAAGTGCTTGAAATACTTATGTGCCAATTGAATTTTGTTTTCATAGCTGAAAGCAATTTTTCAATCTTCCTAAACCTATTAGCATTTCCCAGAGAAGCAAGGAAAGGACAGTCCGTTCTGGAATGAGAAAAATTTTTACAAAATGATTATTTTTGCGGCGGATAGATATTTTTTCTTTACAGACCCCTATAATGGAGGCCTCCATTTTTCTGATGGATGGGATGATGCTTAGGAGAGATTTGAATGACCGCCTAAGTGAGGCTACCTGGCGGGGTAGATTTCTAAAACGACCTCAGCTATTAAGTCGGCAATCAAATCATCTTCATGCCTATATCCATGAATGCCGCTATGGGAAGGATCCTTTGTCGTCGGTTCGTGCAAAATGGAGACGTGTGAGGCCCCACTATTTGCCTGAACTTGGTTAAGTGTTTCGCCCACGTTTAATACGGCGAATTTTGCAGTGGAAGCCAAGGATAAGCTAATATGCCGACGAATGCAGTCCAGCTGTTCATTTCGTTCAATATCCCCGAAATACTCCAGCCAATTCACGGATAGATAAGGCTCTCCTGGTTTAAGCATAAAAGATGTCCGAGACGGTCGGCCATCTTCTCTCAGAGTTTTTGGCTTGCAGTAACGGGCAATGTGGTCTGGATCAGGTAATGACTTTCCTTTCATTGAACGGCCCAGTCAAGTACGCCGTGAGGCTCCACAAGTTCCATTAAGGTGTCCACGGAAGTGATGCCAGATAACCTGTCAGTTTTCTTTGAATCTTTTGAGTTTGGAGTGAAGATCACGAAGCGGGTTTCTCCCGTCATTTGGAATACCACCGCAAAATGGCGGTTGGGCTCTGTGCGCCACTGAGCGCTAATTTCGTTAGATGGCGTCAATACAACCTCAGGGTATTTTAGATTCGGTGTATCTTGAAGGAATCTAATAAAGTTGACCAGTGACTCAATCGGAACAGGATCTTCGTCGGGATCTTCAAGGACTGCGTCGTATAAGAAATGGAGCCGGGCGGCGAGTCTCCGGGAAAACCTGATGTTTGTTTCGTCAATTATAGCGTTGATTTTCTGCTTGATCTTCTTGATTTGCCTAATCTTTTCCCTGTCACGGAACCTTTCTTCAAGCGCATCAAATGGGCTTTCCTGAGGTTTAGCTGAGGTGTCTAAAAAGGATTCAACCAAAATGGAGATTGATCCGACCTCAGCCTCCGGTGAAACGTGTGACGCGTGCCTCCAGATTAACTTAGGCTTTCGTTCTTCTTCGTCAAAGGTAGGAAATCCCTCTTTCTTTGCTTCAAACAACCCTGGAGATATTGAAGTTGTTGCAAGAGGATAGCCAGCAGCGTCGTATTTTTCATATTCCCTGATCAACGAATCAGCTGTATTTATTGAGTTCAGCATCTGATACCCTTTGTCTTGGGTTAGTCGATATCTATACGTTGCCAAACCTCTTTTTGAATCGTTGGAGTTGTCAGGTCGGCAAATCCCCGGACAATCCATTCATGGGCGATCTCGAACCATTTCCACATATCCTCCATGGATTTGTTCTGCCCAAGTCCTCGTGCACAATTATGAAGTATTAATACGGGAAGGTCATCCTGCTTTCTTTTCCCGTGCTCTAATCTCAGCGTTAGGCTGCCATTGTCATCAGGCAGTGGAAATATAATCTGGCCGCTTATGTGTCGAGGATCCGGCAAAAATCGTTTGGATACTGAGTTCCAGGCAATATCCCGGAAAACTCCATTTATATCTCTCAGAGACTCCCAACCTGCGCCTTTTGGGACATGGTTAATGTAAGTAAGTTCGCAGGCTTTGGGATTGACCAAGCCCAGGTTTTCTTCTTTAAGGAATTTCTGAAGGACTTCCAAGTTTACTTTAAACTTTTCAATAATGGTGCTGTAGCGAGGATAGGGCTCATCTTCTTTCATCTTGCGCCAGTTGAAAAAGAATATGTCATCCTGCAATTGGATAAGTCTGTTTTGTTCTTCGTTGATGAACCAGGCCCTTGGCACATAGCTTCCCAGGTCTAAGGGGCCATTTTCAGGGTCAATCCCAAGGCGAACTGCATGCTCACACTCCGGAAATTCATCTTTAACCTTCTGCCAAAATAATCCCAGATGATGGACTTTAAAGCTTTTAATCGGGTCAAAATAGACACCGCACACAACCTCGATCACTGGAGGATTTTTGAAGGAAGGAAACTTTTTCGGGCCATGTTTATTCATTGGTATTAGGCCTTTCAATTTTGAAAACCTCATAAAAAATAATCACTTTTCGCTTTTTTACGAAGTGGCGAAGGGATGCCCTCCAGTATATTCTGAGACTTTCAAACGAGAAAAAATTGCATCTACGGTAGTTTCTGACTAAAAATTATTTTATCACTTAAGGGAAAAAGATGAAATAAATAATTTGGGGACAGCGTATCTAACTGATTCCGCATGTTTGTGGAAAAAGAATTTCATTTCCCATGCTTTTCCAGAATTCCGGTGAAGACTTCTTTTCCCGGGACCAGGTCGGCCTTTCCTTCATCAATCCGGGACACACGACGTTCCGCTTCCTCCGCCCAAAGGCGGTCGATTTCCTCATCGACCGGAAGGTTGAGGCTCGTAAGAAGTTTTTCGATCAGGTTTATCCGGAGGTCTGCCGGAAGGGACAGGGCCTGTTCCATAACCCGGTCATGTGTTGTCCCCATGGTATTTCTCCTTTATTTTTCCTTTCGCCCGTACCTTTTTAGAAATTGCGCTTGTTGAATATAACCATTTAGCAATTCAACATAAATTTGTCAATCTAACGGGGCGGGAGAAGGGGGTGAAGAACGGCGTTTCACACGCCGCTCGAAGGACAGAGGGCCATGACCGGGCAGTTGTCGTGGTCCGGTTTCCGGGCCTTGCAGACCGCCCTGC
The DNA here is from genome assembly GCA_964501805.1 of uncultured Desulfobacteraceae bacterium. Taxonomy (GTDB): domain Bacteria; phylum Desulfobacterota; class DSM-4660; order Desulfatiglandales; family Desulfatiglandaceae; genus CAZCVB01. The sequence continues at coordinate 5,804 of CAZCVB010000028.1, forward strand.
CGTGATAGATGAGGATGTCGGAAAACCGGCGCCACCGTTCGGCGGGGAGGAGCTTTTCGATGTCTTTTTCGATCTTGTCCGGGTTTTGGTTCTCCGTGAGGCCCAGACGGAGGGAGAGCCGCTTCACGTGGGTGTCCACCACCACGCCCGGGACATCAAAGGCCGCGCCCAGGACGCAGTTGGCGGTCTTCCGGCCCACCCCGGGGAGCTTTACCAGTTCCTTCATGGTGGCGGGGACCTCGCCGCCGTGGTTTTCCAGAAGACCCTGGCAGCATCCCCTGATGGACCGGGCCTTGTTCCTGAAAAACCCGGTGGGCCGGATATCCTCTTCCAGTTCCGGGACCGGCACGGCCAGGAAGTCTTCCGGCCCCCGGTACTTTTTGAAGAGGTCCCGGGTGACCCGGTTCACCTGTTTGTCCGTGCACTGGGCCGAGAGGATGGTGGAGATGAGGAGCTGAAACGGGGTCCGGTACTTGAGGGCGGTCTTCTCCCGCGTGTAGAGGGGATCCAGGATCTCGAAGATCCGGGCCGTGCGTTCCTTTTTCTTTTTCAGGCTTTCCATCGTCATCCTTCCCGGCGGGTTTCGGAACCGCCCCCGATTCGGGCGAATTCCGGTCACGGGGAGTATAGGGAATCGCCCGAACCGCGTCAAGGACGCCCGCCCGGGGCCTTTGCCGGAGAATGGTTTCCGGTTGACAGGAACGCCTTTTGAGCTATCATAACCGACGAACATATTTAAAAATCGGCCCTGAAACACTTCGAGACCTTTAAAAAATGCTCGATTTCAGCCGCAGGGATACACCGGGTATTTTTGAGGATTTATCCGCCTCAGGCGGATTGAAATTTGAGCCTGACGCCGAAATTGGACAAAAGGGGGCGTTTTGCAAAGGTCTCGCTTCTTCCGCCGGGAGGGCGGGGAACGGGATGTTCAAAATCAGCAGGCACTTCCATCTTTTTATCCTGTTCTGCGTCGTGTGCATCGTCCTGTCGTGGGTCCGGATTCCGGTCGCTTCCGCCCGGACCGCGCGCCCGGCGGCACGGACGGGGGATGCGTCCGCCTGTCCGGACGGGGCAAAGGAGGCCACCATGGAGACACGGGAGCTGACCGGGGAACAGGGGAAGTATCTCCTGGGCGTGGCGCGGCGGACCATTGAACGCGCCCTTTCCAATGAACGCGCGTCCGAAGAGACGGATGCCGATCTTCCCCCTGTTTTTCTCGAAAGACGCGGGACGTTCGTCACCCTCACCATCAACGGAAACCTGAGGGGATGTATCGGTCATATCATCCCCCGCGAATCGCTGATCGAGGGGATCCGGGTCAACGCCGTCAACGCGGCGTTCCGGGACCCCCGGTTCCGTCCCCTGAGCCGGGAGGAGCTGGACCGGGTACGGGTGGAGATCAGCATCCTCACGGAACCGAAGCCCCTCTCCTATTCGGACGCCCGGGACCTGCTTGCCAAACTCCGTCCGGGAATCGACGGCGTGATCATCAAAAAAGGCTATCACGAGGCCACCTTCCTGCCCCAGGTCTGGGACCAGCTCCCGGACAAGAAGGAATTCCTGACGCACCTGTGCCTGAAGGCCGGGCTGAGCGGCGACGAATGGAAAAGCGGAGACCTGGAGGTCCGCGTTTACCAGGTACAGGCATTCGAGGAGCAATGACGCCGCCGGGAGGAACATGGCGTTCAAACGGCTGATCATCTGGTCCATCATCGGGACGGGGATCTCCTCCGTCACCACCCAGCTGTTGACCGTCCGCGAGTTCCTGTCCCAGTTTCACGGCAATGAAATCACCATCTCCCTGGTCCTCTTTTCGTGGCTCCTGCTCACCGGGCTGGGCAGCCTCGCCGCCAAACCGGTCCGCCGCGTCTCCCCGGCGGCCTATTCCCTGCTGCTCCTGACGTGCGCCCTGATGCCGCTGGCCCAGCTCCTGGCCGTCCGGGGATTCAGGGAACTCCTTTTCGTCCATGGCTCCGCGCCGGGCTTCTACCGGATCCTCTCTTACATCGGTATCATCATCGCCCCCTACTGCTTCCTGTCCGGGTTCGTCCTCCCCTGCGCCCTCCGGGCGATGCGGGCCGTCCGCCAGCCCTTTACCAGCGGAGATGTCTATCTCACCGACAGCATCGGCGATATCGCCGGCGGCGCGCTTTTCAGTTTTGTCCTGGTTTACCGGACAACGCCTTTCGGCGCGGTGGCCGTTTCCTCCTCCCTCCTGATCCTCACGGCCCTGCTTCTCCTCAAAAAGAGCGCGCGGCTCCTGTTCCTGGCCCCGCCCCTTTTCCTCTGTCTGGTCTTCTTTTTCTATTCCACGAACCGTCCGTTCGAGCGGCGAACCCTCTCGCCCGAGTACGGGAACATCATCCGCTACCAGGAATCCCCCTACGGCCGGATCGTCGTATCCAGGGAAGGGAATCAATACACCCTGTGGGAGTCGGGCCAGCCGCTCTACTCCGGCGCCGATCCGGCGGGGACCGAGGAAAAGGTCCATTATCCCCTCTCACAATTGGACCGGGTCCGGGACGTCCTCCTGGTCTCCGGCGGGCTGGGACGGACCCCGGCGGAGATCGCCAGGTACGGCAGGGTCCGGGTGGATTACGTGGAACTGGATCCCCATCTCACCGCGGAGGCCCTGGCCGCGGGCATCATCCGGAGGACCCCCCTGCTGCGGATCATCCACGCGGACGGGAGGCGTTTCATCCGGACCACCCCGCGGCGGTATGACGCCATCATCATGGACCTGCCGGAGCCCGACACCTTCCAGGTGAACCGCTTTTTTACGCGGGAGTTTTTCGCGCTGGCCAAATCGCGGTTGAAAAAAAACGGCATCCTCTCCTTTGGAATCGAGTATGCTCCCAACTACATCAGCGAGATCCGCCAAAAAAAGCTCTCCACCCTTTACAACACCGTCCGGGCCCAATTCAGAAATGTCCGGATCCTCCCCGGCGAAAAGGCCTGGTTTCTCTGCCGGGACGGAAGGCTGTGGACGGACATCCCCGCCCGGCTGAAGGAAAAATCGATCCGCACCACGTATATCGAGGGCTATTTTTACGGGAACGTCACGGACGAGCGGATCCGGGACCTTGAGAAAGGACTGGACCGGAAGGAATTCATCAACACGGATTTCGCGCCTCGGCTCATCAACATCACGTTCCGGGAGTGGTTCCTGAAGCACGGGGCATCGCCGGGCTATTTCGTGGCGGCCCTCGCATTCCTGGCGGCGGTCTATTTCATCCTGATGCGACGGGAGGAATACATCCTTTTTTCCACCGGTTTCGCCGCCATGGGCGTGGAGATGCTCGTCGTGTTCACGTTCCAGGCCCTGTACGGGTATATCTACCTGCAGATCGGGGCCATCGTCACCGCCTTTCTCCTGGGTCTCCTGCCCGGGGCGGTCATGGGGAACATGCCCCGACGCGGACGCCGGGGCGCGCTGCTGGTTTCCGAAGGGGCGCTCCTGTCGCTCCTGGCCCTTTTCCTGGTGTGGGTCGCCGGTTTCAGGTACGCGTTCCACCCCGGTGTTTTCCTGGCCTACGGTTTTTTGTTTTCCATGGTCTGCGGATTTCAGTTCCCCGTGGCGGCGGGGGTTATCGGTGAACGGGACCAACCCCTGGCCGGCTGCCTGGCCGCCGATCTCTGGGGCGCCGCCGCGGGCACCCTCGCCACCGGCGCCATCCTGATCCCCCTGTGGGGCATCCAGGCCGCCGTTATTTTCTTGATCCTGATGAAAATCTCCAGCACCATGGTGATCGTCTGGAAAGGGAGACGCGCCTGAACGGAAAGGAGCCCGGATGATCCGCGACATGACCCGAAACGAATTCCTGAAGGCCCTGGGCCTGGGCGCCGCCGCCCTTCTCTGCCCGGGGGCGGGCCTCGCGTCAGACGGAAGGCCGGGACAGGAGAGCGTAAAGGGGCACATCTTCAAGGGAGACGCCCCGGAAAAGCCGTGGAAATGGTCCATCGAGGGGTTCCATTACGCCACGGACGGGACCACGGTCCAGTGCCAGGTCTGCCCCAACCGGTGCGTCCTGGAACCGGGGGACCGGAGCATCTGCCGGTCAAAGGTCAATATCGGCGGGAAGCTTTATTCCCTGGCCTACGGCAACCCGTGCGCCGTGCACGTGGATCCCATTGAAAAAAAACCGCTCAATCACTTTTATCCCCGAAGCCGGATCTTTTCCATCGCCACCACGGGATGCAATTTCAGGTGCCTCAACTGCCAGAACTGGGAGATCTCCCAGCAGAAACCGGAAGCGGTCCGCCACGTGGAGCTCTTTCCCGGGGACGTGGTCAAAGAGGTCCTTCGGCGGAAGCTCCCCTCCATCGCCTATACCTATTCGGAGGCGATCACCTATTATGAATACATGTACGACACGGCAAAGGCGGCGCGGCGGGCCGGGATCCGGAACGTCCTGGTCTCCAACGGGTATATCAACCCCGAGCCCCTTGTCCGGCTGTGCAGCTACCTGGACGGGGCCAATATCAACCTGAAGTCCTTTGATGACCGGACCTACCGCCGTCTCAACGGGGGGCGGCTCCGGCCGGTGCTCGAGACCTTCAAGACCCTTCACCGGCGGGGCGTCTGGTTCGAGATGACCACCCTGGTGGTCCCCACCTACGTGGACAAACCGGACATGATCCGGCGGATGTGCGGCTGGATCCTCAGGGAACTGGGGCCCGACTATCCGCTCCATTTTCTCAGGTTCTTCCCGCGCTACCGGCTCACGCGCCTGCCGGCCACGCCCGTCTCGACACTGGAACAACTCCGGGAAATCGCGCTCGCGGAAGGCATCCGTTACGTGTATATCGGCAACGTCCCCGGACACCGGGCCACGCACACCTACTGCCATCACTGTCACCGGCTACTGATCGAGCGCCTGGGATACCGGATCAACCGGTACAACCTGACCGGAGACCGGTGCCGGTTCTGCGGCACCCGGATCCCGGGAAGATGGCCGGAGGTTCCGGTTCCAACAAAAGGCGCTTAAGGTCGCGTTCGTCAGTATGAGACCTGGAGGAAGAGATCATGCCCCGGACCGATACATCCGGCCCGCGGGAAAAAACGCGGGGCAAGTCCCGGCCGGCGGATGTGCGACCCGGGCCTGCCCGCGTTTCGGCTGAACGAGGTTCCCGGAATGAAACTCGTCGACAAATCCCTTATGACACCTGATCGTGCCGGGGCGGGGTTGCGGATATGAAGGAACCGGATTGCCTCCTGGGCGCCCATTTTTCCATCGCAAAAGGGCTCGACCGGGCCCTGTACACGGCCGCGGGATATGGATGCTCCGCTGTCCAGATTTTTACGAAAAACGCCAGCACGTGGAAAGAGCGGGTGCTTTCCGACGAGGATATCCGGCGGTTTGAAGCGGCCCGCAAGCGGACCGGGATCACCCGCATCGCCTCCCACACCTCCTACCTCATCAATCCGGCCTCGGATGAAAAAAAGAAATCCGCCATGTCCCGCGAGGCCCTGAAGCAGGAGCTCGTCCGCTGCGCGGCCCTTGACATCCCGTTCGTGGTCCTTCACCCCGGATCCCACCGGGGCAGCGGGGTGGCGGCGGGAATCGCCCGGATCGTGTCGGTCATCCGCGCCGTATTCGATGCACTGCCCGGAAACCCCGTCCGCCTCCTGCTTGAAACCACGGCCGGGCAGGGCGCCGGGATCGGGCATCGATTCGAGCAGATCGCCGACATCATGGCCGGCGTGGAAAACGGGGACCGTCTGGGGGTCTGCCTGGATACCTGCCACGTGTTTGCGGCGGGCTACGACCTGAGGACGGAGGCCGCCTACAGGGAGACCTTTCAGGCCTTTGACGCGGTCATCGGGCTGGAGCGCCTCTACTGGATCCACGTGAACGATTCCGCCCGTGAACTGGGCGCCCGCGTGGACCGGCACGCGCACATCGGCCGCGGTTTTATCGGGGAAACGGCCTTCCGGATGCTGATGGGCGACCGCCGGCTGCGTCACATTCCGAAGGTCCTGGAAACGCCGAAGGGAGACGGGGAGGAGGACTGGGACGAGATCAACCTGAAGAGATTGAAGTCCTTTTGCGGCCAGGGCGATGAAACGGTGTCTTCCCGCCGGGGCTTCTACAGGCGGACGCGCAGGTCGTCGTAAGCGACCCTCACGCGGCAGGGGATATCCCGGTCCGCGAGGATCCGCTCCACCACCCGCTGCCACTGGGCCTGGTTCAGGGGGATCGGATACGGCGCCTCACTGCCGGCCGGTCTCAGGGGATCGCGGGGCGCGTATTTCTTGGTATTGATATTGGCCGGATCCCCGGGGACCATGTCCGCGTCACCCATGTGAACCAGGAAGGTTCCTTTTACGGGGGCGAACCGCCTGATGAATTGAAGGGCCCGCTGGAAGCTCATGTGATGCGGCCGGTTGTGGGCCGGTTCGTTGAGCCAGAAGGACTGGATGATCAGCCAGTCCGGGGAGGCGAGCACGGGGTCGAACCCGGGGATGTCCATGAAGTCGGAGGTATAGACCAGGCGCACGTCCCGCCCCCCGCGGTCTTTCCATCGGATCATGAATCCCACGGAGCCCTTGGCGAACGCCCCGTGTTCCGTCTTGAAGGGGTAGATGTCCCACTCCCGGTGGGAAAACCATTCTCCCGGGGTTATGGGTGTATACCGGATGACGCCCATCTGCTCGAGGTAGTCGAACCGGAGCCGGACCACCTCCCATGTCTCTCGGGTCATGAAAACCGGGATGGGCCGCCAGTGGTCCCTCGGGGAATTCCGGCGGAACGCGAACAGTTCGTCCATCCCCATGTAATGGTCGCCGTGCTCATGGCTGATGAGGACCCCGGATACGCCGTCCACCCGGTTTCTCATGAGCTGGGACCGGATGTCCGGGCCGCAGTCGACAAGGAGGTTGCTCCGGCGGGACAGGAGAAAGGCCGCCCGGCCCCTGCTTTCGCCGGCCCGCCGCATCCCGGCGCATATCCGGCAGTCACAGTTCAGCTCGGGGACGGCCCATGCCCCGCCCGTGCCCAGGAAAAGGATGTCCAAGGGCTACACCGTGATGAGCCTCAGGCCCGCAAAGGCGATGGCGCACATGGCGCCCAGGCGGAGGACCATCCGGACGCCGTAAGCGAGTTCGGGCCCCAGGAAGCCGGAGAAGTAGGTGAAATCCGAGGCCAGGAGCAGCAGGGTGTTGAGGATGATCATCTTGATCACCATCTCGATATTGCCGCCCCGGAATTTCCGCCGGGCGCGTTCGAAGATATACAGGATGATCACGTAGATCACCAGCATGAACAGGTAAACGGTAATCTGGGGCGTCAGATTCATCTATCCCTCCCTTTTTGATCCGCCGGAGCGGACACGGCGGTTCATTCCCCGCCGCTCCGGCCGGGATGGCTCGGATCTCCCGGCGTCCGGCATGGACCGGGCCCGGCCGTCATGGCGATAATTTTTGAAGATTGTCCTCCAGGTTTCCCCTGACGTATTTCATCAGTTCCACGTCTTCGCTGTATTTCTTGACGTAACCCACCATGTCCAGCATTTCTTCGAGGGTCTTTCGCTGGATCAGGACGCCCAGCGCCTTTTTCATCCTGGCCAGCAGGAGATTCAGGAACTCGTTGAGGGCGGAGGCCAGGGCCAGGGGGCTGCCGTCCGGGCCGAGAAGCCCGGCGAAACGTTCATAGACCCTGCCGGCCGTCCGTTCACGGGATTCTTCCGAGAGGGTGATGTCCCGGAGGATCTCCCCGGCCTGCTGGGACAGCTCTTCCCTGCATTGCTCAAAAACGGTGTCGAACTGCCGGCCCATCTCGGCCCGGAAATTTTTTTCGAGGATTCCCAGGAGATCGAGATAGAGGCTGATGATTTCATGGTAGTGGGTCTCGTCGTTTTTCATCTCCTGCGGGCGTATCAGTCCGAGAACAACGAAGAGATAAAGGGACCGGAAGACCTCCTCCCTGCGCAACCCGGTGGCGTTCACGATGACGCCCGCCGTCCGGTCGCCGTCCACCAGGGCCAGGACCTGCCGTTCCTCCGGGAGGAGGGGGAGCGATTCACCGGTCTGCCGCATGTTTCCCGACGGCACGAAACAGGCGTGAAGCCCCGGCATGTATTCCTTGTAATCGGGAGGATCCTTCATGGTGCGAAGGGTTTCCAGGAGGATCTCCAGGATGTCCCGGTTCACCGCGTTGATGGAGGAAATCATCCATTCGGAATCGCTGAACGCCATGTCGGGATTTTTCATGCGGACCACCGCGGCCAGGTGGCTGCGGGCCTTCAGCGTTACGAACCGCTTCCACAGGGCCTGGGACAGGTACCCCTCCTCCACCAGGACCTGGCCCAGGGCGTGGGGATTGTGTTCCCGGAGTGAGACGAGCCGGTCGAACTGTTCCTGGGAAAGCCCCCTTTTTTTTGAAATCTCCCTCAGGAGCACGATATCGCTGTCCAGACCTTCCGCATGCATGAGCCGGCCCTTTCTCAGGAAGATCCGGATCGTGGACCCGGCCGCCCGGGCGCTCAACACGCCGGTGCGCTGTTCCTGGCGCAACTTCAGCAGCAGCCTGAAAATGGACGGTTTTACCAGGTTGGGACGGGTCATGGATGCCCTCGATCTCCGGGGATTGCGGGCCGCCGCGACATCAGGAATCGTGTCCGCGGTCCTTCACGATGCCCGCGCCGGGCGGCCGGCCCCGGATCCGGTCTCAAAATGTATAACTTTTAATTTTATCGATGAGATATGCTTCTTGCAAGTCCAAAATCGACGGCCCTGCAAAAAGACCGTCGCACGGCCCCGGAAACGGGTCCCGGGAGTCCCCCCGGAAAAGACCGGCTCCCGGCGCCGGCCGCAGCGCGTCAGGAGACGGCGTCCCGTCCCTCCCGGACGCGGACCTTCAGATAGAGATCCCCCCGTCTGCCGGGTCCCTCCTGTCGGCCCATGCCGGGGAGCCGCAGGGTGCTGCCGTCACGGATGCCGGGCGGCACGTGAACCCGGAACAGCCGTTTCTGGAACCCCCAGGGGATATTGACCAGTTTCCGGGTCCCCAGGAACGCCTCTTTCGGCGTCAGGTGGATTTCCCCGTAGAGATGGGCGTCCCCCGGCGCCCCCGCGACATGGATTTTCTGCAGGCGCGGGGTCTTCTGCCGGACGGTTTTCCGGCGGATCCGGTGGGTGATGCCCGTTTCCGGAAATTTCAGGAAGACCTGCAGGAGGACCATGCCGAACAGAAACCCGCCGATATGGGCCCACCAGGCGATGCCGCCTCCCTGGCCGTGGGTGCCGGCCGCGCTCAGGAACTGGAGGAGGAACCATGCCCCCAGGAAGAAAAAGGCCGGAAGCTCCAGGAAATAGGGGATGATGAAAATGGGGATGAACGTCAGTATCCTGGAAGCGGGATAGAGCAGGAAATAGGCGCCCATGACACCGGCGATGGCCCCGCTGGCGCCGATGGTGGGGACCTGGGAATGCCGGTTGACCAGCATGTGCGAAAGGCCCGACAGGAACCCGCACAGGATGTAGAAAAAGACATACCGCACCGAGCCGAGGCGGTCCTCCACGTTGTCCCCGAAGATATAAAGGAACCACATGTTCCCCAGCAGGTGCCAGAATCCGCCGTGCAGGAACATGAAGGAACAGAAGGAGAATATCTGCTGCCACAGGGGGAAATACGCGGCGATCCGGGGATCCGAGTAGCGGGCCGGCACCAGGCCGTAGGTGAGCAGGAATCGCCCGAGCCCTTCGCCCTGGCCCGTCTGCAGAAGGAAAACCAGGACATTCACGGCGATGATCGCCGTGTTGGCCACGGGGTAGTTTTTTGACTGGATGGTATCGCGAAGGGGGAACATCTTTTCCTCCATCCCTTCCGGAAGATACCGGTTCCCGGCACCACGTGACCGGTGCCGGGGCATGGACGCGGTACGGATTCATT